>JBKJQD010000222.1:0-6292 GCA_046594125.1 Aestuariivirga sp. | reverse complement strand
CGTGGATTGAGCTGCACCACCTTGCCAGACAGGCTATCGGCCTGGGCCTGTTCCCAGGTGGCCGACAGATCGGTGAAGGCCAACCCAAGGCCCGTATGACTTTCGGAAAACCCTCCCACATCAGGGGCTTCCGGCAAAGAGACTGGAAAATTTCCGGTTTTCATCGGCTTCTTCTTTGGTGCCATAATTTCAAGTTCACGTGCAATATGGCATTGCCCGGTGGAAATGTCCAGATGATTGTCATATCCCCTAGCGCCGCTTGTTGTTTCCAGGTCGCAGAGTTTTGCCGAAGATGTACTCATCGCGGCCGACCAAGACTGCCTGAGCGGCCTTGATCAATACTCGCGCTTTTCGACAAAGAAGCCATAGAGCGAGGTGAAGATGCCGGCGTTGAACATGGTGCAGAAGAGCTGGAACACCGAACCGACAAGCAGTGCCACGTAGGGCATGGCTGGCGGGCTAAGCGAGTTCACCGCCCACACCACGCCCAAGAACAAGAAGCCCAGGCCGATCACGACTGCGGCGTTGAGGGCGACAACGCCGGCAATCGGCCAGAAGTTTCCGTTGCTTACCGCCCAGGCATCGGCAAAAGAAAAATCGGTGCGGCCAAGAGCAACGGCGGGGAGCTTGATCGACAGGCGCATCGCCACAACGGCGGCGATCAATGAAGCTGGCACAAGCAAGATCGACAAGATTGGCGGCAACAGGGCGAGCATGACGGCCAGAATGATGATCGGCACCAGCACGATCAGTATGATCAGCAGGGAATTGCCGATATAGCGCCAGACCTGACGGTCGATGCGCATCGGCGATCCGATGTCGTCGCGCAGGATGAAGCGGTGCCAGCTTACCGCCAAGGCGCAGAAGCCGATGAGTTTCGCTGCCGCGGAGATCAACTGGACGGCATTGCCGGGGCCTAATTCCTCCTGTCCGGGTTCTGGCACGCCGACCAGCAATTCGGCGAGGCCCAGCACCAACAGCAACGGAAACCAGAACAGGCCGAAGCGCATGGCGGCGGCGCGATAATTGACGACCGATTTCAGGGCGTGGGAAACGGCTTTGAGGGGCAGGAGTTTGCGCATGGTGTCCGATCAAGTTTGACGCGGAACCTAGACAAGCGTCCATGCAAAGGAAAGCGGCAATTCTCCGGCCTCAGGCGGCGCTCTTGCCGGATTGTACCTCGCGCGCCCGGCGCTTGAGGCCATTGGCAAAATTGCGCAGGATTATTGCGGCAAGGTCGGCGGTGCGGGCTGGCCGGTCGAGCAGGAAACCCTGCGCCAGATCGCAACCGAGATCTCTCAGCGTGTTAAATTGCTTGTTGTTTTCGATACCTTCGGCGGTGACGGCCAGCCCAAGGCTGTGACCGAGCTTGATGATCGAACGCAGGATGCCCCTGGCACTTTGCGACTCGTCAAGAGCCCAAACGAAGCTGCGGTCGATCTTGAGTTTGGAGAAGGGGAATTTCCACAGACAGCCGAGGCTCGAATAGCCGGTGCCGAAATCGTCCAGCGCCACCGCCACGCCCATGTCGCGCAGCACGCGAAGCTGGCTCAGGACCAGTTCGGAATCATTGAGAAGTGTACCCTCGGTGATTTCCACTTCCAGCCGGTAAGACGGAAACGCGCTCTGCGTCAACGCCTGGCGCACGTCGCTGATCAGAGTGCCGGTGAAGAACTGGAAGGGCGACAGATTGACGGCGACCATCAGGTGCGGCGGCCATTCGGCGGCAGTACGGCAGGCTTCCAGCAAGCACCAGCCGCCGATGGTGTTGATCAAGCCCATCTGTTCGGCTGCGGGGACGAATTCGCCGGGCGAAATGCTGCCGAGTTCGGGGTCTTCCAGCCGCAGCAGGGCCTCGAAACCGTTCAGTTCGCCGCTGCGGAAATCATAGACTGGCTGAAAGTCGAGACGGAAAGTATGTGCCGCCGCAGCCTCTGACACGGCGCGCTGCACGGCGGAGCGGCGCTGGGTGTCCTTGGCGATTTCCGGGTTGAAGAATCCGTAGCCGGGCGTTCCCTGTTCATGGGCCGAATGCAAGGCCAGTTCGGCGCTGCGCATCAGACCGGCCGCGGTTTTGCCGTCGGTCGAAGACAGCGCAATGCCCGCATGAATCCGTGGTGCGAGGGCGTGGCCGCGCCAGTCAACCGGCTCGGCCAGCTTTCCGGTCAACTCCTTGACCAGGCTCAAGATCTGCATCGGATCCGCCGCGCCACCAATCAGCAAGGCGAGGACGTTGCGCCCGGCGCTGGCAACGTCCCCGATGCCGCCTGCTTCGCGGCACAGGCGCTCGGCGGCCGTGCGAATCAAATGATCTCCAGCATCCTGGCCATGGGTCTGCGCCGTGACGGTGGTGCCGCCCACCTTGAACAGCACGAGGTTGTATTGGTGTCCGCCGGGCAGGGGGATCGCCATCTTGGCTTCGGTGTTCTCCAGGAACGCTGCCTTGTTGATCAATCCGGTGAGCTGGTCGTGCCGGGCCAGACTTTCGATGGTCTTTTCGAACAATGCATTTTGCCTGGCGCGGTACCAGAAGCCGAGAATAGGGGCGGCGATAAGCAGCAATCCGATGGCGATCGAGGCCCTGGTGGTCACCGACTGGAACAGCGCCTGGCGGCCGCTCTGGTCGATGTCGGCCACCAGCCAGCCAGCGATGCGGAATTCATCCATGATGGGCACCATGGCCGAGGCGTAATATTCAGGTTCGCCGATGGCGCCGGCCCTCTGGATGATGGTCATCGAGGTACTCTTGCGCATGGCGCCAGCGAACTCGCGGTCGATGTACTCGATGGGCTGGTCAAGAGGCATCCTGCGGCCTGGACTTACGGAGCGCAGCCTGAGAAGGCCTCCGGCATTATAGACGCGGAAGGAAAACACCTGGCCAGTGCGGCGGGTATGTTCGAGATAGCTGACGGTCGCGGCGGCTGGCGCGTTGCCTGCGGCAATTCTCTTAAGGTCATCGACATTCTGCAACAGGTCGCGCGACCACTGTTCGGCGTCGAGACGAGCCTCGGCTTCCAGCAGTTGCCGGGTCGAGGTGTGGATGAAGGTAAAGCCAAGCAGCCCGGCCAAGAGACAGAGAAGCACAAAGCCAGCCATCGGCCAAACACCGCTACTGCCTGATTGGTTCGACCACATCCTCATACCGGCAACCTGTCCCCCGATCACTTGCCAACTCCCATTGACGCACATATGGCGCAAATATGAGTAAAAATGCCTGTTGCGAAGCTGTATTGGCGTAACGATGGTTGAAGAACCGTTTCCGGTGTGAGGCAAAATGAAAAGATTGCGGGAATTTTTGCGGAGTTTGGTCTTGCTGGCGCTGATGGCCGGGGTGCTTGGGCTGGCGCCCGAGACTGTCCGGGCCGGACCCTATCGTGACTACGCGCTCAGCCTGAATGCCAGCTTGCCAGCAGGCGCCAAATTCCGCCCCGACCTTGAAGTCATTCTGGCGCAACTGGCCAACGGCTATCGCGCCACGCAAGGGCGCTCCGGTCTCAAGGCCGACAGCATGTTCCTCCAGGCGGCACGGGCCCATGCCGCTGACATGATGTTGCACAATTTCATGGGACATGCGGCGAGCACCGGCCACGGCTTCGACAGCCGCATGCGCGCCTTCGTCGACGACATCACGCGCTTTCCGGCCATGGCGGAAAACGCGGCGCGCGATTCGCAAAAGACGCCCGCCGACAAGGCCAAGGCCAGGAGCCTGTTTCAACAATGGGTGGACAGCCGGCCGCACCGCAAGGCGCTGGTGAGCCGCGACTATGCTTTCGTATCGACGGGCGTGGTGCAGCGTGGCAACATGATCTGGGCGGTGCAGATCTTCTGGGCCAAGCCGCGCGAGAAGGGGATGTTTTCGCAATGACCAAAGTCCTCGCCGGTTCATCGCACCATGTACTGTCCTTCATGCGGCAAAACCTGACTGCCCTGCTGCAGATCAGCCTTCTGCCCATTGCAATTTTCGCGCTGAGTTTCATTCTGCAAATGGTGATGATGCGCGGTCTCATGGCCGATTTGCTGGCACTGCAGGGGGGAGCGACGGTTGACCCGGCCCAGCTTGCCCCGATGTTCCGGGCGCAAGGACTGATGTTTGCCGCCGGGCTGCCCGGCATGATCGCCTATGCCTGGTTCTACGTCCGCATTGTCCGGCTCTACGCGCTGGGCGAGATGGAATGGCTGGGCCTGACCGCCGCCACCGTCAAGGCGACGCTGATGACTTTGGTCTATGGTATCGGCATCTACATGCTCACCATGATTGTCTATTTGGTTTTGCTTATTGCGGTGATAATTCCAGTCGCCATTATCGCGGCGCTAGCGGGTTCATCGGGGGCGACAACGGGCTTGCTGGTGGCCGTTATAATCGCGGCAATCGTAGTTGATCTGCTGATCCTGATCTGGTTTTCGTGCCGGCTGTTCGCCGGCTTGCCCGCCGTTGCACTGGGGGCTTCGCCAGATTTCATGAAGGACATGTGGCGGCTGACCGCCGGGGAAAGTTGGGGGCTGCCGCTGCGGCTCATCGCCAGCCAGTTGCTGATGCTGATATTATCGGCACCATTCCTCGGTTATCTCGCGTGGCGCTTCTTCTCCGAGGTGCAAAACGGGGTCATCGCTTCGCCAGATGGTGCCCTACCACCGGCATTCCTTCTAGACCTCATCGACAATACAATGCCGTTGTGGGCGCTTTTTGCAGTATTCTATGTTCCGTGGTTCTGGTTTACAGCGCTGCTTTTCGCGGAAGTCTTTTCCCGCTTCAAACAGCGCCCTGCAACCAGATAACCATTCTTACGCCGGCAGTTGCGCCGCTGCCGGACTGCGGGGCGCCAAGACGCGCTGGGCGGCGTTCTTGACGGCTTTCTGCACCTTCTCGAAGGCCCGGACTTCGATCTGCCGGATGCGCTCACGCGAAACGCTGAATTCCTGGGACAGTTCCTCAAGCGTTGCCGGATCGTCCTTCAGCCTGCGGGCCTCGAAGACACGGCGTTCGCGGTCGGTCAGCTTGCCCAGGGCGTCGGTCAACAGACCGCTGCGCATCGAGGCTTCCTCGCTTTCAACGAGCACGTCTTCCTGGCTGTCGCTGTCATCGACCAGCCAGTCCTGCCATTCGCCTTCGCCATCCTCGCGGATATGGGCGTTGAGCGAGGTGTCGCCGCCCAGGCGGCGGTTCATCGAGATCACATCGGTCTCAGTCACGCCCAGCTTCTTGGCGATGAGCTTCACCTGATCGGGGCGGAGATCGCCCTCTTCAAGGGCCTCGATCTGGCTTTTCACCTTGCGAAGGTTGAAAAACAGCTTCTTCTGGTTGGCGGTGGTGCCCATCTTGACCAATGACCACGAGCGCAGGACGAATTCCTGGATCGAAGCCTTGATCCACCACATGGCATAGGTGGCAAGCCGGAAGCCCTTGTCGGGCTCGAACTTCTTTACCGCCTGCATGAGGCCGACGTTGCCTTCGGAAATCACCTCGCCGATGGGCAGGCCATAGCCACGATAGCCCATGGCGATCTTGGCCACCAGACGCAGATGGCTGGTGATCATCTTGTGCGCCGCCTTGGTGTCGCCATGCTCCTTCCAGCGCTTGCCCAGCATGAATTCCTCTTCCGGCTGCAGCATGGGGAAATTGCGGATTTCCTGCAGGTAGCGCTGCAGGCCAGCTTCACCCGAAGCAAGTGCCGGAAGTGATGTCGTCTGAGCCATTTTCTAGCCTTTCCTCTCGTCCAAGAACCAACATATGCGGGGATTACGATAAAAATAAGACACCAATTCAGTTACAGATAATCACTATCTGGTGTTCAACCCCGGAGTGCCGCTAAAAGTTCCCCCATATCATCTGGTGCGAGGCTTTCGAAATGCAAGGCCTTGCCCGTCCGGGGGTGCTCAAAGCCCAGGACCGTGGCGTGAAGGGCCTGTCTTCCCAAGGACTTGAGCGCTTTCCTGGCTGCGTCCGTCAGTTTGCTGAGCGAGGCCTTGAAGCCGGCCCCATAGATTTCATCGCCCAGCAGCGGATGGCCGATATGCGCCATATGCACGCGAATCTGATGGGTGCGGCCGGTTTCCAGGCGGCATAGCACCAGGCTGGCCACCGGTGGCGTGCCGAAGCTCTCCAGCACCTCGAAGTGGGTGATGGCCTCGCGGGCCGAGGCGGCGCGCGACACGGCGATTTTCTGGCGGTTGGAGGTGCTGCGCGCCAGATTGGCGGAGATCGTGCCCTGATTGCGCTCCGGCCTGCCCCAGACCACGGCGAGGTAGGCCCGCTCCAGCCGGCCGTCGCGGCCATGGGCGGCGAACTGCTCGG
>JBKJQD010000166.1:0-3875 GCA_046594125.1 Aestuariivirga sp. | reverse complement strand
TGACCCCAGCCTGACCCACGGAACATAACCGATAGGCGGGTCAGTTCTCGATGGAAAACCCGGGTCAGTTCTGCGTGAAAATCAACACTCAAGCCAATGGGCGATGAAGTCGCCTATGCCGTTTCCAAGGCGGCTCTGATCCAATTGACCAAGAGCATCGCCGTCGAATACGCCAAGCAAGGTGTACGCGCGAACTGCATCTGTCCGGGCTTCCTCGAAGCCGTCATGGTGGACCGCGCGGCGGAAATGACGCCCGGCGCGCTAGCAGCGCGCGCTGCCATGGCCGAGCGCATCGTGCCGATGGGACGGCAGGGCCGCTACAGCGAAATTGCCGCTGCGGTGCTGTTTCTCGCCGATCCGGTGGCAGCCGCCTACATCACCGGCGTGGCGCTGCCAATCGACGGCGGTCAATTGCTGCTGTGAAGCTTTTGGTTCGGTTTGCCGTCTTCCCCGTGGATTGAAGAAACCCGAAATCGGCTGTGGAAGGTCAGCGAAAAGATGTTGGAGGCGGCCAAACGAACGGCGAAACAACAATCGACCGGTATGCAAGCGTCCATCGCCGCCGCGCCAACCGCCGCTAATGCTGCCGGCAAGACTGCCCCATTCGGTTATCCGAATTGAAATGGCTTTACCTTTTCAGGTCAGTTTCTCTCACTTCGCCTGGTTCAGAAAAAGCCGGCCGGATCAACTCCGTTTTGACAACATCGCAACGGCTGCGGCTACAGAATATTGTTCGGGCCACAATCACGAAGACGATTGCGCGTCCCGCCTTTCGAGAAGCTCAATAATGATTCCGTTAGGATCGCGCAGGTAGCCCGCGGTACATGGGGCAATGCCGGGTTCTTCGATGTCGGTCATTTCGCCCAGCACCGAAGCTCCGGCGGACAGTAACTCTATGAACGTCTCGTGGATGTTGCGGACGTCGAGGCATACATGCCCGACCCCCGGCTGGTCGGGCAGCGCCGCCGGATTGTCACGGCTGCCCCCGGCATACTCGATGAATTCAAGATGGTGGCCGTAGCCATGGAGATGAGCGACACGGATCTTCGCGTTCGGCACGCCCGTGACTTTTCCCACCCACTCGCCGTTTCTCTCGACGATGCCCGGACCCTCAAAGCCAAGAACCGACCAAAAGCGGACAGCTTTGCCGGCGTCGGCTACTGTGAAGCTGGAATGATTCAATCCGGTTATCATCAACATCTATCCTTGTTGCTGTGACGCCTCAGATGGAGAGATATCCCCCGTCCACCGGCAGGGTAACGCCGTTGACAAAACTTGCCGCTGGCGAAGCAAGGAAAACCACCGGACCCGCGACCTCGTGCGGTTCGCCGAACCGGCGCATGGGGCAGTGCCATTGAAGCCATTCTTCGGTGGTACCATCGCCCTTGCCGCCCATGTCCGTATCAATATAGCCAGGTGCAATGGCGTTAACACGGATGGAGAAAGGCGCAAGCTCACGGCACATCGCCTGGGTTAGTGAGCGGATGCCACCCTTCGAGGCAACATAACCAACGTGGGCAAAGCCGCTGGTAAATGCGACCACGGAGGAAATGTTTATGACAGTTCCGCGGGTGGCCTTAAGTGCCGGCAAAAAGGCCCTTGCCATGTCGAAGGCACCGGTCAAGTTGACGGCGATGTTGGCATCCCAGGTCGCGGCGGAATCTTCGTCGCCGAGCCGGGCATTGCCAGCGACGCCGGCGTTGTTGACGAGGATTGACAGCTCCCCATGGTTCTCCCCGATCCTCACGGCGAACGCTTTCATTCCCTTGCGGTCGGTGACATCCAGCTTGACGCCCCACGCGGTAAATCCCAGCGCGGTGAGCGATGCCGCGACTTCCCGCGCCGGCGCCGGGTTAATGTCAGCCACAATGACGCGGGCACCGGCTTCCGCCAGGCCCCGGGCGATTGCCGCGCCAAGGCCCCGTCCAGCACCGGTGACCAAAGCAAGCCGGTCATTCAGAAGCTTCATATTGTCCTCCCCCTCATGAGCAAGTCGCCGGCCTCACGCGGCAAACGAGGCCTTTGAGGCCAGTGCATTTCGGGCAACCTTGTCAGGATCGAGGGTTGTGCCATGCCAGGCCGCATCGAAATTTCCAGATTGTTCAGACAGCAGGGTTAGCGGATAATTTGAAGCTTGGTGATCAAAGGTCAGGTGTCCGGTACAGCAGTTTTCCCTTGGCCGAGATTTCCACGTCGACGATGTACTTTCTGATGCCATCGCGGCTCATGGTGATGCCGAGCCCCGGAGCCGAGGGCACGTTCACTTCACCATTTGCATCGGGTGTCAGGTGGGTTTCAGTCATGTCCCAGGCCACCGGCTTGGGCGCGAAGGGATATTCGCAGATCACGTGATCCTTCAGACCCGCAAAGGGCTGCAGCGAGGCACAAAGTGCCAAGTGAGATGTGAAGGTGTGGTTCACATAGGTTACACCGCGCGGTGCGGCGTAGTCGGCGACCCGCTTGGCGGGTGCCAGCCCGCCAATGCGGCCGCAGTCGATCTGAATGTAGGAGACCTTGCCGTAATCGATGAGCTGGCGCGCCATGTGAAAGTTGTGCGAAGCTTCGCCGCCGGCGATACGCACCTTGCCGCTCCGCGCGCAAAGAGCGCCATAGGCCTCATAGGCGCCGCCCAGGAAAGGCTCCTCGAACCAGGTGGCGCCCACCTCATCGAGCATGACGATGCGTGCCGCGGCAGCCTCGACGTCCTCACGGAAAATCTGCCCCGCGTCGATCAGCAGGGTTCCTTCGGCCCCCAGTCCCTGGCGCGCCGCCTGCAGATGGTCGCGGTCATCCTGCAATGACCCGCGGCCGAACGGACCCCAGCCACATTTCACGGCGCGGAAACCGCTGTCACGGGCGGCACGGCATCCGGCAAGCGTATCATGGGCCGTGTCGCCGAAGAGTTGCGAGGCATAGGGCAGCTTGGGATAGGCCTTGTTGTAACCCAGCAAGGTGTAGACTGGCACATCGCGCTGGCGGCCAAGCAAATCCCACAGGGCCATTTCGATTCCGGAAAACGTGTGCGCCGCCTGCAGCAGGTCCATGCACTCGAGTTCGACGGCTGCCGCAAGGGCGGCAATGTCATCGGGACCATCAAGCGGCTTGCCGAGCACCACGTCGCGCAGCGGTTTGCAGGCGCCATGGGACATCGGGCAGACATAGGCCGCAATGGATGTGAGAGGCGAAGCCTCGCATTCGCCCCAGCCAGTGAGACCTCCGGCCGAAACGCGGACCAGGAGAGCATCCTGGCTGCCATCGCCGGCATCGGTGACCACCGGCATCGACAGATAGAAAAACTCCACGGCTTCGATCTTCATGTCATCCTCACTGAACGCGAAATCTGTTTAACGCGTCTTCATTCAATGTCACGCCAAGGCCGGGAGTTGTCGGCAGCGGAATACGGCCATTGACCACCAGCAGTTCGGCGCTGCACAGATCGCGGCGCAAGGCGGAGTCGGCCAGTTCGCGCGGCAGGAATTCGATAAAGGTGCAGGTCGGCGCCACGGCGGCGAGATGGGCCGAGGCGGCGATACCAATGGCCGATTTCCAGCAATGGGGCACCACCACCAGACCCCGGTCACGGGCATGCATGGCCACCCGCTTGGCCTCGGTGAGGCCGCCAACCCGGCCGACATCGGGCTGCACCACGTCCACCGCTTTTGCATTCATGAATTCAAGAAACTCGAAGCGCGTATTCTGCCATTCACCCAGCGCGATCTTGACCGGCGACGCCTGGCAGAGCTTGGCATAACCTTCGATATCATCGGACGGAAGCGGCGTCTCAACAAAGTAAATGTCTTCGGCGGCGAACATCTCGATGGCGCGGAGAGCTTCCTTCCAATCGGGCCAGGCATAGGCGACATCCACCATCAGGG
>JBKJQD010000074.1:0-6780 GCA_046594125.1 Aestuariivirga sp. | reverse complement strand
CCGGCGATGCCGGCACTGTTGACCAGGATATCGATGCCGCCTAGCTGCTTCACGGTTTCGGCGGCGGCGGCTTGCACTGAGTCGAAGTTCGAAATATCGGTCTTGATGCCGCCCTGCATGTCCCAGATGGCGACCTTGCCGCCCTCCGCCTCGATGCGCTTGGCCACCGCCTCGCCGATCCCCGAAAGTCCGCCGGTGACCACGGCGCGCCGTCCTGAAAATCTCATGATTTGATCTTCCAGTTCTTCATGGTGTTGAGCGTGTCCTCAAACGAGACGATACCGGCATCGGAACCGAGCCCTGTCGCCACCAGACCGGCAGCGGCCTGGGCGAAGCGTAGCGCTGTCTCCGTATCCATCTTGTGATGCAGTGCTGTGATGAAACCCGCGTCAAAGGCATCTCCGCAACCCGTGGTATCGACCACCTTGACATCATAGGCGGGCGACTTGAGGCGTGTACCATCGCGGTGAGCGTAGTATGCGCCATCGCCGCCCAGGGTGAAGACACAGCAGGCGGCGCCCCTGTCGAGATAGAACTTGGCGCAATCCTCCGGCGTTGTCTGGCCGGACATATCTTTTGCTTCCTCGATCGACGGCATGAAGTAATCGATATAGGGCAGCAGCGGCGCCACGATGCCCAGGGTTCCGGCATTTGCCCCGATGAGATCGAAGGTCACGATGCGGCCACGCGCCTTGGCTTCCTTGAGCAGCGTGAGGCTGGCCGGTCCATCGAGTTTCTTCATGAGGCCGGTGCCACCCAGATGGATGATCGGTGCATCGAAGACCTGGTCATAGACGGCGGGCGCCACGTCAAAGTGGTCCGACGCGCCGCGCACATGGAGCGCCGGGCGGTCGCCGTTGGGCCTGACGTTGAGGATTGTCGCCGAGGTCGGCACACCCTTCAGCCTTTGCATGGCGGAGGTATCGATGCCGTGCTTGGCGAGCGTCAGCAGTATCCAGTCGGCCTTTTCGTCATCGCCCACGGCGCCAACCGCCAGACTTTTCAAGCCGAGCTTCGCCGCATCGACGACAGTGCCGCCCGCCGTTCCCGCCACCGTCAGGCGTATTTCCTCGATGAAATCAATGTTGCCGCGCTCGGGGATGGCCACAACCGGCCGGCCCAGCACATCGAGGATATAGAGGCCGATCACTGAAACATCGTAACGCATGTTATTTACTTGACTTGGAACGGGCGGTGATGAGGCCTGCGAGAACGGCGGCGATCCCGGCAATCCACCACACCAGCGGCTGCAAATAATAGGGCTTGGCCGCAAGCTGCGCCTTGCCGGTGACGGTGTTGGGATCGGGCGGCTTGAGGAAAAACACGCCGTAGAGATGGGCCGCCGATATGGAGATCAGCAGCACGATGCAGAAAATCATGGCGACCAGCATGGCAATGGTCACCACCGAGCTGACCGCAACGCCAGGCCTTGCCAGCGGCAGAAGATTGTTGACGAGACCCGCCAGCACCACGAGGCCGCTGCCGACCGCAAAGAGCGCCAGACTGAAGGGCTGGAAAATCAGGATCAACGCGAAGAGGCCCAGGCCGATGATGAAATATTCCATGCGCAGTGCCGCCTTCGGGCTCATGCCGGTCTGCGGTTCCATACTCATTGGCGCACCGCCTTTCCGTCTTCGCCGAAGAAGTGAGTCTGCCGCGGATCGGGCTTCAGATGCAGCGTCTCACCGGTCTTGATGCGCATTTCGCGCGGCACCACGACGCGGATTTCGCCGCCACCGGCGGTGCGGGCATGGATCAAGGTCTCCGCCCCCATCGGTTCGATCAGTTCGGCTTGGGCCGGAATAGAGTCGGCGGCGGCTGTCGAGGCGGCGGTGAAAGCCCGCGGGCGGATGCCGATCTTCACCTTTGACGGCTTGAGGCGGGCGACGGCCGGATCGGCGGCGATCTTCAATTCATTGGCGCCCATGGTGACCGATGCCATACCATCGGCGAAACTCTTGAACTCGGCATCGACGAGATTCATCTGCGGCGTGCCGATGAAACTGGCCACGAAGACATTGGCTGGTTTGGCGAAGACCTCGTGCGGCGTTCCCACCTGTTCGATCAGGCCGTCGCGCATGATGGCGATGCGGTCGGCCATGGTGAGCGCCTCAAGCTGGTCGTGGGTGACGATCACCGTGGCCTTCGACAGGCCCGATAGCACTTCCTTGATCTGGCCGCGCATCGAGTGGCGCAGTTCCACATCAAGCCGCGACAGCGGTTCGTCGAAGAGGAAACAATTGGGATCGCGCACGATGGCGCGGGCCACCGCGATCCTCTGCTTCTCGCCTTCCGAGACCTGGCCCGGCATGCGGTCAAGCACGTCGGTCAAGTGCAGGATCTGGGCGACTTTCAGCACGCGCTTGTCCATGGCGTCTTTCGAAAGCCTCTCGAAATGCAGCGGCATGGCGATGTTCTGGCCGACACTGAGTGCGGGGTAGAGCGCATAGAACTGGAACACCATGGCAATGTCGCGTTTTTCCGGGGTCAGTTCGTTCATGCGCTTGCCGGCGATGATGACATCACCCGCCGTGGCGCGCTCAAGCCCGGCGATCATGCGCAGCGTGGTTGTCTTGCCGCAGCCCGACGGCCCGAGGAGGCAGACGACTTCTCCCGCTTTCACCGAAAGATCAGCATCGCGCACGGCAACGAAATCGCCGAACTTCTTGGTAACTTTCCTGATTTCAATCGTCGACATTAGCGCTTCACGGTTCCGAAGGTGACGCCACGCAGCAGGTGATCCTGCAGGAAGAACGTGACGAGGAAGACAGGGATGAGGAAGAGGGTTTCGATGGCCGCCAGCAGGCCCCACAGCACACCGATGCCGCCGCCGGCCACCGCCTGGTTCATGGCCACTGGCACGGTACGCGTGTCGATGCCGGTCAGGAGCAGCGCGAACAGGAACTCGTTCCAGGTGAGGATCAGGCCGAAGACGAAGGTGGCGGCCAGGCCGGCGATCACCTGCGGCAGGCATATCTTGAAGAAGACGCGGGCTTCGGACGAACCATCGATGCGCGCCGCATCCTCGACATCGGGCGACAGCTCGTCGAAGAAGCTTTTCATCATCCAGATGGTGAAGGGCAGGTTGAAGGCGGTGTAAAGCAGGATGATGCCGGCATAGGACCCCGAAAGGCCCGCCGCGCGGAACATCAGGATCACCGGGATGATGACGACGATGGCCGGCAGCATACGCGTCGTCAGGATGATGAAGAGATAGGTGTCGTTGCCTTTCAGCGGATAGCGCGAGAAGCCGAAGGCGGCGAGCGTTCCGATCACCAGGGCGAGCAGTACCGAGACGCTGGCGATGACGATGGAGTTGAAGAAATAGCGGTCAAAACCGGTGTTCTCGGCGGCGCCACCGGTCACCATGGAGCGCGAGAAGACCGAGGTATAGTTTTCCAGTGTCGGGCTGAAGACATAGGCGTCCGGGATCAGGCCGAACAAGCTGACCGGAAACAATTTTGGCGGAATAGACAGGGCTTCGGTCTGAACCTTGAACGACGTCAGGATGATGATCAGCACGGGCAGAAAGTAAATCAGACTGATGATGGCGACGAGCAGCGTATGGCCCCAGCCGGCCTCGCCCACCCCGCTTGCTTTGCGAAAGCCCATGGCTTCCCAGATCGATACCTTGTCGGCCATGCTCAAGCTCCCTGGGCGCGCCGGTTGGCGAGATAAAGATAGAGGTTGGTGAGGACGATCACCACGAAGAGCAAGAGGTAGGAGAGTGCGGCACCCTCGCTGGTCTTGTTCTGCTCGTTGGCGATACGGATCACATGATAAGAAATCGTCATGGTGCCATTGCCGCCCTTGGTGAGCAGGATCACCAGGTCCGCCATCTTGAAGGCCTCGATGGTGCGGAACAAAAGCGCCAGCATAAGAAGCCCGCGGATATAGGGGAAGGTGATGGTCCAGAAGCGGCGCCAGCCGGAGACGCGGTCAATGGCGGCGGCCTCATAGAGATATTTCGGCACCGAGACGAGGCCAGCCAGCACCAGGAGCATGACGAAGGGCGACCACATCCAGGCATCGGCGAAGACGATACCAGTCACCGCACCGATCTTGTTGGAGAAGAGGATGAACTGCTCGCCACCGGTCCAGGCCTTGATGGCCCAGCTCAGCAGGCCAAAGGTCGGATCGAAATAATAGGAGAAGAAGACGCCTACCGCGACGACCGACAGCATCATCGGTGTCAGCACGAGGATCAGCAGGTATTTGCGCAAGGGGAATTGCTTGGCGAAAATCAGCGCCAGCAGGAAACCCACGACCATCTGGGCGATCACCGTCAGGACCACGAACATCGCCGTGTTGGTGAGGTTGGCCCAGAGTTCGGGGGCTTTCAGGTCGTCGCTCAGCAGCTTGACATAGTTGCCGAGGCCGACGAAGCGGATCGACTGCTGGTTGCTTTGGTAAGCAAAGAACGACAGGCCAAGCGACCACAGCAGCGGAAAAATGTTCATGACAAACAGCACGGCAATGGCCGGCGATACCAGCAGCCCGCCATAGTAGTGACGGCGGTAGGCGTTGACCACGAAAGTAGCAGCCACCATGGCCACCATGGCGCCGGTGATCCAGAAAGACGCAACGGCTGGCAGCGCCGCCATGGCAATCACCGAAACGGCGAGGCCAGCGATGATCGCCAGTTTCCAGTTGTCGGGCGCCACGGTCATCAGGCCCGGCTGGGCACCTTGCACGGCTGTCGTGTTCATTTCATCTTTTCTTGTTGGGGCTTGAGACAGGGGAGACGCGCGTGGGATTGATCTCGCGCGTCTCCTGTTGCGTCACATCATTACTTGATCAGACCGGCTTCCTTGAGCAGGTTCTGCTGGAACTTGGCGACGTTATCCAGCGTCGTCTTGGCGTCCTGCTTGCCGGTGATGGCAAGGTCGAACTGGTCCTGCTGCTGGGTGAGCAATTCGAAGAACTGCGGCACATGCCAGACGTCCTTCTGCCAATCGAGCGAAGCGGCCCAGGCCCGGTTCCACGGGCGGTAGGTCACGTACTTCGGATCCGAGTACACCGACTTCATGGCTGACTGGCCACCCGACGCGGCGAACTGGTTCTGGATTTCAGGCGACAGCCACCACTTCACGAAGCCCATGGCTTCGGTCAGCTGCGTCGGCGTTGTCCAGGTGGTGAGCACGAAGGGCTGGCCGCCGATGTTGGACCAGCGGATCATCTTGCCATCCGCACCCATGGTTCCCGGCATCATGCCGAAGACCAGCTTGTCGGAGACCTTCGACGTCTTGGGATCGAGCGAGGCTTCGCCCAAACCAATCCAGTCGATGTTCATGGCCACCTTGCCTTCGCGGAACAGTTCGTCCGACTTGAAGATGTCCATGGTGCCGGTCTTGGCGACTGGCGGCATGTACTGGATCAGGCGGAGATAGTGATCGAGCGCGCCGATGGCGGCTGGCGAGTTGACAACACCTTCAGCCTGGCCATCGGGCTGCTTGGTTTCGTCCCATACATTGCCGCCTGCCTGCCAGATGAAGCCGTTGATCTGCATTGACGAGAAGTCGTAGCCCTTGCCGGCCTGGTAGGCGATGCCGTAGAAATCGTCCCCGGCGGGAGCGCCCGCCAGCATGTCGCCCTTCTTGCGCTGGAAGAACTTGCCGACGTTCTCGAAATCATCCCAAGTCATGGCGTCGAGTTCTTCGCCGGTGCAGGGCAGCTTCTTGCTGAACTTCGCCATGAAGTTCTTCTGCTCTTCGTCGTTGCACAGGATGTCCTTGCGGGCGAAGTTGACCAGAACGTCCGGGAACTGCGGGAAGCCGTAGTAGTTCGGCGTCGAGTTCGGATAGGTCGAATAGGCATTCAGCGGTGCCGGATGCATGTCGGCCATGGTCTTCTGCAGTTCCGGATCGGCGTCGATCAGGTCGTTCACCTTGCGGAAATAGCCGCCTTCGACAAAGGCGCCAAGCCACTGCGAATCCGACACGGCGAAGTTATACTTCTGCTCGCCCGAGGTCAGCGAGGCGTTGACGCGGGTATAGAAGTCCGGCCACGGAATGAAGTCGACTTCGAGCTTCACGGTGTTGCCGGTCTTCGACTTGTATTGCTCGTCGAACATCTTCTTCATGATGCGGGTGGGCGGCCAATCGGGCACGGCCATGGTCAGCGTCACTTCCTCGGCGAAGGCATAGCTGGCGCCCCCCACCATCATGGCGGTCGCAAAGCCTGCGGCGGTCGCCAAGCCTTTCAGTTTCGTCATCGCGGTCATCTTAAGGTTTCCTCCCATTGGTTAACCGGATTGCTTCAGGCCTTGCGTCAGGTCATCACCTGGCCGCTTGCGGCACGGAAGATGTGGATCTTGTTGGCGTCGATGACAATTGGCACCGCATCGCCGGGCTTCATCGCCGTGGCGCTCGATTCCGGCACCACCAGACGCAGCATTTCTCCCGCCGCCTCGACCGAGACGACGGTGATGTCGCCCAGCGGTTCGAGCAGATGTATCTTCGAGGCGATGGATTTTTCACCCTTTGCGGCAATGCGCAGGTCGCTGGGGCGCACGCCAAGCAAGGCGGCCTCGCCAGCGCTTGCCGTCTTCACGCCGCGTGACGGCATCATCGTGCCGAGCGATGTCTCGAAAGACGTGCCGTTGCTGGCAGTCACCGCCTTGATGAGGTTCATGTGCGGCGAGCCGATTTTGCCCGCCACATAGGTATCGGCGGGATTTTCATAGAGTTCGTCGGGGGTGCCGCGCTGCACCACGGCACCGTCGCGCATCACGGCGATCTCCTCGCCCATCGACAGGGCTTCGAGCTCGTCGGGCGTGGC
>JBKJQD010000397.1:0-2698 GCA_046594125.1 Aestuariivirga sp. | reverse complement strand
GCCGATCTATCGTCTCATATTCAAGTTCGACACCATCGGGTGCCGGGCGCGCCGCGGCAATTGGAGCTTTCAATAGAGTCCGCCGCATGGAGGCAGAAATTGACGCCGCCCATGATGGTCGGCCACAGCGTATTGGCGCTCTCGTAGGCCGCCTGCGCATCCGGAACCTTGGAGCCGCAAAGTCCACCGCCCGAACGGAAGGGAACGCCCATGCGCCGCGCCAGCTGGGCGGCGCCGAACAGCACATGCGCCGGTTCCGGCGAGCCAAACGTCGGTGCGCCCGACTGCATCGACATTGAGGCCGCAAACGTGCCGAACACCACCGGCGCACCGGGGCGGCAGAGCTGGGTGAAGGCAATGCCGACAGAGGCTTCCGCCAGGATCTGGGTCAGCGTGCCGACCGTGGTGGTGGGCGACATGGCGCCGGCCACGATGAACGGCGAGATCACCGTTGCCTGGTTGGCGCGGGCATAGACCTTCAGCGCCCCCAGCATCACGCCGTCCCACACCATGGGCGAGTTGGCGTTGATGAGCGAGGTCATCACGCAGTTCTGGTCGACGAAGTCCTTGCCGAAGACGATTTCCGCCATGGCCACCGAATCAGCGGCGCGCTCTCCCGCCGTCACCGAGCCCATGAAGGGTTTGTCGCTGTATTTGATGTGCGTGTAGACCATGTCGAGATGGCGCTTGGCCACCGGAATGTCCACCGGTTCGCACAGCGTGCCGCCGGCGTGATGCAGGCTTGGCAGCATATAGACGAGCTTGGCGAAGTTGCGGAAGTCCTCGATCGTGGCGTAGCGGCGGCCCTCATCGAGATTGCGGATGAAGGGCGGTCCATAGACTGGCGCAAACACCGTGCTGTTGCCACCGATCATCACGTTGTTGGCGGGATTGCGCGCATGCTGCACATATTCGCGCGGCGCCGTCTTGATCAGCGAGCGCACCAGGCCTTTGGGAAAGCGCACCCGGAAGCGCCGCGGGTCAGCCGCTGATGGCTTGACATCGGCGCCGGCGTCCTTCCACATCCGCACGGCTTCCTCGTCTTCGTAGAAATCGATCCCGGTTTCCTGCAGCACGGTCTCGGCATTGCGCTCGATCAGTTCGAGTTGCTCGTCGCTGAACGGCTCATAGGTCTTGATGGCGCGGCGGATGAAACCGGCATGCTTCACCGTGGTTGAAGTGCGGGCGGCGCGGCGGGCATCGGCACCGCCACGGGCGCGGCGGCCGGAAGCGGCGGGAACGGGCTGGACGTCGGTCATGGGCTGGCCTGTTGAGAAAGTTTCACCTGAGGGATGGTTTACGCTCAACAGAGGCGGATGACAGGGGAGGAAACGTCAGAGGATAGGCCGGAAACGACGCCTCAAAATGTCACCCTCAGACTTTCCAGCCCGTGAAAATGATAGGCGTCCCGGTAGCGCGGGGCCTCCGCCAGCGCCAGCTTCGGCAGGCGCTGGAAAAGCAGCGGCAGGGCGATCTGCATCTCGAGTCTGGCGAGCGGTGCGCCGATGCAGAAATGGATGCCGGCGCCGAAGCTCACATGCGGGTTGGGATCGCGCGACGGCTGGAAGCGATCTGGATCGGCAAAGCGCGCCGCATCACGGTTGGCGGCGCCGAGCATCAGCCCCACAGTCTCGCCCTTGCGCAATCTGATCCCAGCATATTCGAGGTCTTCGAGCGCGTAGCGGGTGAACAAATGCAACGGCGCATCGAAGCGCAACGTCTCCTCGATGTGGCCTTCGCCGATGCCGCCACGGATGTCATGTTCAAGCAGTGTCTTGATGCCGTTGCCGATGGCATGGACCGTCGCCTCGTGTCCGGCATTGAGCAGCAGGATTGCCGTGGTGACCAGTTCGTCCTCGCTGAGCTTCTGTCCCAGTTCTTCGGCACGGATCAATTCCGAGAGAAGATCATCGCGCGGCTCCGTGCGGCGCTGGCCGATGTAACCGCGCATGAAAATGCTGAACTTGACGGTTGCTTTCACCGCCTTGTCTTCCACCGCCCTGTCACGCCGCGCCTGATACATGGCCACCATGTCATGTGACCAGGCGAGCAATTGCTGCGCCATCTCCGATGGAACGCCGAGCAGATCGCAAATGACGATCACCGGGATGGGTGTTGCGAAAGCTGTCAACAGATCGGCCTCATGCGATGCTTCAAACCTATCGATCAAGCCATTGCAAAGACTCGTGATTGCCGGACGCAACCGCTCCACCTGGCGCGACAGGAAGGAACGGGTGACGAGGCCGCGCAGTCGTGTATGCACCGGCGGCTCCAGTTCAAGCAGCGAATGTTTTTCGAAGCCGTAAAATGATTTGAGATGGTCCGGCGTTTCGGGCCAGCCTAATTCCTCGCGGCTTGCCACATGCAAAATCTGGCGCCCGAAACGGCGATCACGCAGCAGCGCATTGACATCCTCATGCCGCGCGAAACACCAGTAGCCATAGTCCTCCCACTTGAAGACTGGAGTTGCGGCGCGGATCGCATCATAGGCGGGATAGGGATTGTTGAAGAACGCCGGATCGCAAGGATCGAGCGAAACCGAACGTGAGGATTTATCGATGCGCATGGCAGCCATCTTGTAGCGCACTCGCCGAAGCTGACAAGAGCGCCTATGGGGAGGCATGACTTCGAAACAATCATCATTTGAATTCATTGTTCTCGTGGCGTTGCTCAACGCCATGGTGGCCATGTCGATTGA
>JBKJQD010000373.1:0-2557 GCA_046594125.1 Aestuariivirga sp. | reverse complement strand
GAACAGCGAGATGCGCCAGGCGCGGTCCTCGAAATGCGACGGGAACAGTTCGATGGTGTCGCCGCGCACCCGGAACGAGCCGCGCACAAAGTTACCATCATTGCGCTTGTAATGCAGCGCCACCAGATCGGCGAGCAATTGCCGCTGCGGGGTGCGCTGGCCCTTCTTGATCTGGAAGGCCATGGCCGAATAGGTTTCGACGTCGCCGATGCCATAAATGCAGGACACCGAGGCGACCACCACCACGTCATCGCGCTCCAGCAGCGAACGCGTCGCCGAATGGCGCATGCGGTCGATCTGCTCGTTGATGGCGCTTTCCTTCTCGATATAAGTATCGGTGCGCGCCACATAGGCTTCCGGCGTGTAGTAATCGTAGTAGGAGACGAAATACTCCACGGCATTTTCGGGAAAGAAGCTCTGGAACTCGCCATAGAGCTGGGCGGCCAGCGTTTTGTTGGGGGCGAGGATCAAGGCCGGGCGTTGCGTCGCCTCGATGATCTTGGCCATGGTGAAGGTCTTGCCGGAACCAGTAACGCCGAGCAGCACCTGGTCACGCTCATGGGCGTTGACGCCGGCCACCAGTTCGGCGATCGCCGTGGGCTGGTCGCCCTTGGGTTCAAAGGGCGACACCGAGACGATGCGGCGGCCGCCATCGGTTTTCTCCGGCTTGGGCGGCTTGACCGGGATGTATTCGGCGTTGGGGGTGAATTCCGGGCGCAGGGGGCCGAGCCCCGCCGTGATGGGGATGAGCGGGTAGCCTTCGAGCGGTGCCGCCGGTGCTTCGGCGAATCCGCCGTCCTGTCGTGAATGGCCCATGGTGGCAATATAGGGGCTGCGGCCCGCACCGCAAAGGGGACATGCTGACAGCGGCTGTCTGCAGGGATTAATCGGCGGCAAACACCGGGATAGCGTCCATGGCATGCGCGGGCTCTTTTCATTGGTGATTGCGGTCTTGGCATGGAACGCCGCAGCGGTGGCCGGCGATGCGACGTTCCGGGCCTGCGCCAATGCCTATGGCCGTTACGACCCGGCCCTCAGCCGCGATTGGCAGCAGCGGCTGCAGAACAGCGATGCATCGGCGATGCGGGAAATCTCCGGCAAGTGGTATGCCGAATTCTACAATGCCCAGGTCGGCATGGCCTATAACAACGTCTTCTCCTACCTGCCGACCGGTGTTCTGGAGTTCACCACGCGGACCTGTTCGCAGGCCTCGGGGATGCGCAACTGCTCGGATGACTACGGCCACGGCCTGTTCACCGCCCAGCGTGACCCGAACGGCTGGATATTCATTACCCGCAATATTTCGTCCCTCACCCGCACCAACGCCTGCGGCGGCTTCTACGCACGCATGGACCGGGGCGGGTTCGTCACCCAGGACGGGACGCGGTGGAAGCGGGTGAAGTAGAAGTCAGTGATGCGCCACCGCGTAGTCGCGCAAAACGCTGGTTTCCAGTTCCATGTCCTCGACCCGGCTCTTGACCACGTCGCCAATCGACACGATGCCTTGCAAGGCGCCGTTTTCGACCACCGGCACATGGCGGATGCGGTGCTGGGACATGAGCCGCATCACGTCGCGGATCTCGGCGTCGGGGCCGCAGGTCATCACGTGATGCGACATGAGGGCCGACACCGGCATGTCCACCACGCCGGCGCCATGTTCGGTCAGGCCGTGGACAATGTCGCGTTCTGAAAGGATGCCGTCGATGCGGCGCCCGTCGGTGCTGACCACGACGGCGCCGATGCGCTCGATGCGCAGGCGGTGAGCGGCAACGCCAACCGTGGTGGCAGGCGAAATGGTCACGACCTTGGTGCCCTTGTGCTTCAGGATGTTGTCAATGCTCATGGCATACCTCGTTCCACAGTTGAACAAAGCCGGCCCGGTGCCGATCCCGGGTCGAGTTAGCCAGTCTAGACCCGGAAAGGCGGTGTTGTTGTGGCGGTAGAATTAAAAATTGTACAGGTCGGCTCAGGCTCCCCGTCTGTCCGGTGACGGCACTTCGTCATAACGATCGTGAAGGCGGACCCAGCTCATAGTGTTGGGCAGCTGGTCTTCGTCGCGCCCCTTGGGGACAAGATCGAGGAACTGGTAGGCGGCATTCATCATGTCGAGGCCGCGGGCATAACACGAGTAGCTGTGCATGACTTCGCCGGACGGCGTCTTGGCGAAGACGCTGATACCCGGCAATTCACCGGCATCCTGCTTGGGCTTGTCGAAATTGTAGAGCAGGGTTTCGCCCGGCTGGCCGGTGACGCCGAAGTCGCTGTTGAAGCTGGTGCCGGCACTGGAGACCCAATCGAACTGCCAGCCCATGCGCTGGCGGAAGGCCAGCAGCTTTTCCAGCGGCGCGCTGGAAATGCCGACCAGTGCCACATCGCGCTGGTTCAGATGGATGGTGATGCCGTTGAAGTTGTCGGCCCAGAACGAACAACTCTTGCAGCCCTGCTGCCAGTCCGGCCCGAACATGAAGTGATAGACGATGAGCTGGGAATGGCACCCAAACAATTCCGTGAGTGGCTGCGGCCCCCTCGCGGTTTGGAACATGTAGGGCTTGTCGAT
>JBKJQD010000360.1:0-2592 GCA_046594125.1 Aestuariivirga sp. | reverse complement strand
GTTGGCGCGCGAGAAGCTGGGCCTCGGCAAGGTCCCTGAGGAAATCGACAGCGGCCAGGCCTCGGCTGCCGCGCAAACCAAGATCGACAAGGACGAAGTGGTCCGCGCCTTCAAGATGGTGGCGAATGCGGGAAGCCCGAAGGACCTCTATATGTTCCTGTGGTCCTTCGCCAACCGCTTCGACACCGAGGACGAGATGAACGCCGTTGCCAACATCGCCTGGAGCGAGGGTGGTGCTACCATGGCGGTGCGTCTCGCCAAGGCGGCATCGGCGCGCAACATCGATATCGATAGCTGGAGCTATCCCATCCGGGCCTTGCCCGACTGGAAACAGATCGGCAAGCCGGTCGAGAAGTCGCTGGTCTTCGCCCTGTCGCGGCAGGAAAGCGAGTTCAATCCGACAGCGGGCAGCAGTGTGGGCGCGCAAGGCCTCATGCAGATCATGCCGGCAACCGCCAAGCTGATCGCCAAGCGCTATGGCCTCACCTACAAGGCCGGCGTTCTGACCGGCGATCCGTCCTATAACGTCAAGCTGGGTGCCGCCCATTTGGGCGACCTGATCGACGATTTCAGCGGCTCCTATGTGCTGACGCTGGTGGCTTACAACGCCGGCCCCAGGCGCTCGCGCGAATGGCTGGCGGAATATGGCGACCTCAGGGCTGGCGATATCGATCCCGTCGACTGGGTCGAGTCGATTCCCTTCCAGGAAACCCGGCAATATGTGCAGAAGGTGCTGCAGAACCTCCATGTCTATCGCTCGCGGCTGGCGCCCGGCAGCGTCCGTTCCATGTCGGCGGACTTGGCGCGCGGCTCGGGCGACCCGATCAACGTCGCCGCCACCGATGTGGCACCCGACTCCGCCAAGCTTGCCAAGAAAGGCTGCGGCGGCTCCATCACCAGCCTCCTGACTTGCGACTGAGCGCACGATGCCGCGCAGCGTCCATGTCACGGCAGGAGATGGCGTGGTGGTCCATGCCCGCGACCAGGGGCCGCTGTCTGGACCGCTGACGCCGCTGCTCTGCCTGCCGGGGCTGACGCGCAACGCCAAGGATTTCGAAGCGGTGGCCGCGCGTCTGGCCCGCACCAGGCGCGTCGTGTCGGCGGATTTTCGCGGGCGCGGCCGGTCGCAATATGCGGCTGATCCGCTCACCTACCGGCCCGACGTCGAACTGAGCGATACGCTGCAGGTTCTCGACCATCTCGGCATCGCCAGGGCTGCGGTCATCGGCACGTCGCGCGGCGGCATCGTAACCATGATCATGGCCGCCAAGGCGCCGGCGCGGCTGGCGGGCGCACTTCTCAACGACATCGGCCCGCGCCTCGACGCTGGCGGATTGCTCCGTATACGGAGCTATATCGGCAGCGACCCGCAGTACGCAAGCTGGGCCGAGGCGGTGGCGGCGCTGCAGCTGACCAATCCCGGTTTTGCCACGTTGAGCGAGGCCGAATGGATGGTCTTCGCCAAGCGCGTCTTCCGCGATGTCAATGGCAGCCCGCGCGCTGATTATGACCCCCGCCTTGGCGTCACTTTCCCGTCAGCCGAAGACATAACTTCCGGCAAAGTCCCCGAACTGTGGGGCCTGCTCGACCTGATGGCGGCCATCCCCGTCACCGTGCTGCGCGGCGAACATTCCGACCTGCTGAGTGCCGCAACAGTCGCCGAAATGAAAACCCATCTGCCACAGCTCAAGACGGTGACCGTCCAGGACCGCGGCCACGTGCCGTTCCTCGACGAACCCGAGAGCATCGCCGCCATTGATGAATGGCTTGAGGAGGTGGATGCCGCACAAGTTTCTCCCCCGCCCTCGCAGCGCCGGATGAGGGAGCAGGACAGGGACAATTGAATGCACTGTCACCACAATTCAGAGAATTCAATGCCCTGTCACCGTAATCTGTCACCGTAATTCCTATTCTCTCCGAAGGTTACTACATGCACATATTTCTCCCCCCTCTCGAAATTGGTGATGAAGAGGGCTTCACGCCAACGAATGATATATTTGGTTTGAAGTCGCTTGGAGATGGAATGGCAAACCTGATCGCCAATGTTGATGATCCGCTGGTGATAGCGTTCAACGGTCAATGGGGTTCCGGCAAGACCGTCTTTCTAAAAATGTGGGCGGGCGAATTGCGCAAAGCTGGTTTTCCCGTCATCTACTTCGATGCCTTCGAGAATGATTATGTTGAAGATGCATTTGCCGCACTTGCGCGTGAGGTCGTATCGCTTACAGAGTCGAAGGAAGCTACCGGCGAGACGATTGCCAAGACCTTCAAGAAAAAAGCCATAGAACTAGGAAAGATAATCGGCAAAGCTGGCGTCAAGATTGGCGTGAAAGTGGCAATCCGCGCGTCTACCGCCGGCCTTGCTTCCGACAAAGATGTAGTTGCCGCGATTGACGAAGTCAGTGACGAATCCAGTGATGTTGCCGAGCGGTACATGGAGGAAATCCTCTCAGCACCAAATAAACAGAAGGAGACGGTTCAGTCATTCCGTGAAATCCTGAGCAGCCTGCCCGCGCTGTTAGCGCTACCGGCTAAAGGTGAGAAGCAGAAGCCATTGGTGTTCGTCATTGATGAACTGGACAGGTGCAAGCC
>JBKJQD010000260.1:0-3223 GCA_046594125.1 Aestuariivirga sp. | reverse complement strand
AGCAAGCGAGTGCCGTGTTGCTCCCGATTGTCGCCGACTAGATTCGAACCGGCAGTACACGACCGTCTTCAAGCTGTGGGCGAGCTCGCGCCCAGCTTGAGGATGGTCTGGTACCGCCGGTTCGAAGCTAGTCGGCGACGATAGGAAGCAGCACGGCACTGGCCTGCGCGCCGGCCCGGAACACCTGCTGTGTCGCCTTGCGGTAGTCGCCCGCCGTGGCGTCGAAGATGTTCGGGACGAACGATTGCGGATTGCGGTCATACAGCGGGAACCAGGTGGACTGCACCTGCACCATGATCCGGTGCCCTTTGGCGAACTGGTGGTTCACGTTCGGCAAGCCGTAACGGTAATGCTCGACCTTGCCCGGTGTCAGCGGCGCCGGCTGGTCGAACCCGCCGACATAGCGACCACGGAAGATTTCCATGCCGATCGGCAACTGATAACCGGCCAGCGTCGGATCGTTCGACATTTCTTCCGGATACACGTCGATCAGTTTCACCACCCAATCGCTGTCGCTGCCACTGGTGGCCGCGTACAGGTCCACCATAGGTTGTCCAGCGATGTGCACCGCGTGCTCGAGCGGCGGCGTGATGTAGGTGAGCACGTCGGTGCGGTCGGCCACGAAGCGCTGGTCGCTGACCAGCCAGGGCTTCCAGACATCGGCCGAGCTCCAGTGGATCGGACGCGGAACGAATGGCACCGGCTTGGCCGGATCGGAAATGTATTCGTCGTGCGCATCGCTTGCATTGCCGTCTGCGGGCTTGTTGAAGCCGAGCCCGCTTCCCGCTTGCAGGTACAGCGGCACCAGCTTGCCGATCGGCCAGGAGTTCGATTGCTGCCAGCGGTTGGCGCCGGTTTCATAGGTAAGCACCGGCGGCGTCTTTACCGGCGGTGCACTGCTTTTGAGGTAGTGATCGAAGAACGGCTTCATCACGTCGCGGCGGAATTGCAGCGCGGTGTCGCCCATCAGGCGCAGCGGGCCCAGGGAGGAGCCATCGTAGTTGACGCCGCTGTGCCGCCACGGTCCGATCACCAGCGTCAGTTTGTCGTTGCCAGTGTCCTTGGCTTCCAGCGCGCGATAGACCGCCGGCGCGCCGTAGCTGTCTTCCTGGTCCCACTGTCCGACCACCAGCATGGTCGGCACCTTCAATGGGCGTGCGGCCAGCCATTTGTCGACGGCCTGCAGACTCCAGTAGTCGTCGTAGGCAGGATGCTCGTGCACCTTCTGGTACGCGGGCAACTTGTCCAAGCCGTAGAGCCGGGCGAAATCGCCGGCTGAGCCCGCGCGCAGGTAGGCTTCATACACATCGGCGCCACCGATGGCAACATCATCGCCGTCGCCCTTCTGCCCGGTCTGGCTGGTCAGGTAATCGAAATTTACCTGGCGATAGGCGACATTGTGGAACCAGTCGTCGCCGATCCATCCGTGTACCATGGGACTCTGCGGCACCGCGGCTTTCAGCGCCGGATGCGGATCGATGGTCGCCATCAGCGAGGTGAAGCCCAGATAGGACGAGCCGACGATGCCAACCCGGCCATTGGACTGCGGCAGATTCTTCACCAGCCAGTCGATGGTGTCGTAGGCATCGGTGGCGTGGTCGGTTTGCGTGGCGTTGAGCGGGCCGCGCAGCGGACGCGCCATCACATAGTCGCCCTCCGATCCGTTGCGCCCGCGCACGTCCTGGTAAACGCGGATGTAGCCGTCGCGGACGAACTCGGCATCGGCGATCGGCACGATCTCGGTGATCTGCTGGCTGTGGTTGCGCATGGTCGCCTTGCCGGCGTTGTAAGGCGTGCGCGAAAGCAGGATGGGCGCATCCTGCGCTCCCCTGGGCTCGACGATGACGGTGAACAACTTCACCCCGTCGCGCATCGGGATCATCACCTCGCGCCGCGTGTAGTTGGCGCTGGCGGTGACCGGGTCGAAATGCGCCGGGATGTCCGGTGTCATCGCGGTGACTTGTGCGCGGGTGGAAGTTGAAGCCAGGGCAGCGAGCAACGCGACGATCAGGATTTTATTCATTGCCCATTATGTAGCCCTACCAATTTGGCTTCAACGTGCGGAGTCAGCAGGCTTGGCATGAACGCCGATTGGCCGCATCTAGGAAAATTGCAGGTTCAATAGCGCGGCGACCTTCGCCTTGATCTCGTCCATTTCCGCCTTCGAGGCATTGGCAAGAAAGTAGGCCCCTCGATCCCGCCAATCCAGGGTGCGCAATTGATCGGCCAAGGCAACGCCGGGCTGCGGCAGCGAACGGATGGACACTTCGAACGGATTGTGCCGAATAGTCCGCGTGCAGGGAACGCAAACGAGCAAGCCGGTCTTGTCGTTGTACCCCTGCGGACTCAAGACAATGGCCGGGCGAAGATTTGCCTGCTCGTGGCCTCGAATTGGATTGAAATCAATTTGAATGATTTCCGCGGACCTGGGAACCCATGACCGCTTTACCATTGCACCTGCTCGGCGCCCCGCTCACCGGAGCCCATCACGGGATGGCAATTTTCAGGCGTGATGGCGGCGATCAGCACATCGATCTCGTAGCTGGGCGTTGCCGCCTCGATGATGATCTTGCCGGCGACAACGCTGATTTTTACTTCCTGCTCCAGGGAAATATTGGCCGCCCGCATGACCGCTTGCGACAGCCTCACCGCCGGGCTGTTGCCCCATTTCTTGACCAAGACCGACATGATGTCCACTCCATTGGGCCTTGGGCGATACTACTCCCGATTCCGCTGTGTAGCAACAATGTATCTACAAGCGGCCCGACTTCGCACGCGGCAGGAAGTGGATCGTCTCGGGCGGTGGCCAGCGCAGCCCGGACTCGGCGAGACGTGCCTTGAAGTTGGGCGTGGCTTCAACATCGAAAGGGGCGCCGCAAAAGCAGTTTATCGTCATCACCGCCAACAGGAAGGGGCCGGCCGGACCCGAGTCCATGGCTGCGGCCAGGCGATTGGCCTCGGCACGATCGCCGGCGTTCGCGGCGTCCACGATATCGGCCACGCGCCATTGGCTGTACTTGCCCTGGCTGCGGTCAACGTCCTTCAGGCTGGCGTGGATGTCAGCCGGCGAACGGCCCTGGGCACGACCTACAACGACGCGCGCCATGTAGTAGCTATCCGGAGCTTCCTGGACAGATAACCCATCCAGTTCCTTTGCGGCGGCATCGCTGCGGCCGAGCATCGAGAGCGCAATGGCTCGGTCGGTGTGGGAATCGGAAGGAAT
>JBKJQD010000366.1:0-2740 GCA_046594125.1 Aestuariivirga sp. | reverse complement strand
AGCGATGCGGCTTCTGTCGCGCGGTTCGCTGGTCGGTCTTTGTTGCCGGACGACAGTGAGGCGCGCGGCACTGCGGCGCGCGCCTCCGGCAATCAGCTAGTTATATTGTATCTGACCGCTGGCGCGGCCCCAGATGTCCTTCCAGTCGATCGATGGCTCCGCCTTGATGTTGGAGTCATAGTAGCTCTGGGCGTTTTCGGCGGTGATGGTGACGCCGGTGCCATAGAACTCCCGGTGTTCCTTACCTTCCTTTGCAGGATCAAACACGCCAGTCTTGGCGGCGAAGCCGATGGCGAGGCCCATGCCGCCCTGCCAGTACGGATCCCAAGCGACGGTGCCCGCCATTTCACCCTTGAGGATGGCCTCGACAGCGAGCTGGATTCCGTCGATGCCGGTCACCGGAACCTTGCCGGCACGTCCGTCGGCGCGCAGCGCTTCGACGGCGGCTAGTCCCATGCCGTCGTTCGCCGCCCAGATGCCACCGATCTTGTCGCCAAACTGCGTGAGCCAGGCGTTTGCCTTCTCAAGCGCTTCGGTTTCGGACCAGTTCGCCACCTGAAAGTCGAGCAGCTCGATTCCCGGATTGTCTTTCAAGGCCTGCATCAGACCGGCCTTGCGTTCGATGGCCGGCACGTTCGACTCGATGCCGCCCAACGCCACGATGCCGCCCTTGCCGCCCATCGCCTTGAACAGGGCCTCGGCCATGGCCTTGCCATAAGGCACGCCGCTGAACGAGATGTGCGCGACATAGTTGGGGTCATAGTCCCACGGATGCAGGTCGGCGGGCTTGTTCCACTGGGTGACGACATAAGCACCAGCGGCTTTGCAAGCTTCGACGATGGGCCGGGCGTCCGGGCTGTCATTGGGGTCGATGTTGATGGCGCAGTTGCCGCCCGTCTTGGCGAGAATCGCCTTGATGTCGGCGATGCCCTTTTCGCTGTTGCCTTCGGTGACGAGGGTCACATATTCCGCGCCCACCGATTTCGCGAAGGCAGTGCCGCCCTTGTTCCACGTCGCGTGGTAGGGATTGGACAGTGAACGGATGGAGTTCACGACTGTGGGCACTTCGGCGGCATAGCCCCGCCTGGTGATGATGGCAGGAAACGCGCTTGCCGCGCCAATCACGGCGGCTCCCTTCAGAAAGCCGCGGCGTTTGAGCAGCAGGCCCCGCCCATTGGTGACTATCTTGTTGATCATTAGTGTTTTCCTCCCAGTGGCGACGCCTCGGCCTTTGGCATCCCCGTGATAGTTCTGTCGTGCGGCAGGCCTTGCCCCGTGTAGCCGGAGCTTTTGCTTTGTCGGGGAAAGCGGCGCTTGCCGAACGCGCGCGCGGCAGGCAGCTTTCCCAAATCTTGCGCATTGACGAGCCGCTTAGGCCGTGCATAGCTATGCACACCAAACGCCAAGTGTCAATCCGTCGCAGGTCAAGCATGAAACTCAGGGACAAAATTGCCGTCATCACCGGCGGAGCGCGCGGCATCGGTCGCGCCATCGCAGAGCGCTATGCGGATGAGGGCGCCCGTGTGGTGATCGCTGACCTGCTCATCGACGAGGCGCGCGACAGCGCCAGCGCGATTGGTAGGAACAGCGTCGCCATCGACGTGGACGTGAGCCGCAATGATTCGATCCGCGCCATGGCGGAGTTCGTGGCCGAAACCGTCGGCCCTCCGGACATTCTGGTGAATGGCGCCGCGATTTTCAGCATGGCGCCGTTGGCGGAGATTTCGGAGGACCATTTTGACCGCCAGTTCGACATCAATGTCCGTGGCCTGTTGTTCACCTCGCAAGCCATCGCGAGCCTGATGGTCGCGGCGGGCAAGGGTGGCAAGATCATCAATTTTTCAAGCCAGGCGGGCAGGCGCGGCGAGGCGCGCGTCGCCGTTTATTGCGCCACCAAGGCCGCCGTCATCAGCATCACGCAAAGCATGGCGCTCGAACTCATCAAGCACCGCATCAATGTCAACGCCATCGCACCCGGTGTGATCGATACGCCGATGTGGGACCAGGTGGACGCGCTGTTCTCCAAATACGAGAACCGCCCCATCGGCGAAAAGAAACGCCTGGTTGGCGAGGCCGTCCCCTACGGCCGCATGGGAACGCCGGAAGACATCACCGGCGCCGCCGTGTTCCTCGCCAGCCCCGACAGCGACTACATCCTCGCCCAGACCCTCAATGTCGATGGCGGCAACTGGATGAGCTGAAGCGGCAATGTTGCAAACGCGCAGTAAACTGGACTTTGAATGTGCATCAATGCCAGACCTCTCGACCACGGAACGCCATGCAACCTTGCAACCGGTTTGCCGCAGAAATGCGGTCAGGCCTTTGCCGCTGGCGGTGGGTTTGATATTGACTGGGTGAGACATGTTTCTGACCGATACACATATCCAGGTGCGAAACATGGCGCGCCAATTTGCCCGCGAGGTAATCCGGCCGGTGGCTGCCGAACTTGATCGGGAGGAGTGCTTTCCTGCTGAAATCTATGCGCAGATGGGCAGCCTCGGTTTGTTTGGAATTGACGTTCCTGAAGCCATGGGCGGACCGGGCTTCGACACGCTTGTCTATGCGTTGGTCATGGAGTAGTTGTCGCGAGGCTATGCCTCAATAGCTGATCAATGCGGCTTGGTGGAACTGGTATCAACCCTCCTTGTCCGCCACGGGACCGACGCACAACGTGAACAGTGGCTCGCACCCTTGCTGCGCTTCGAAAAGAAAGCAGCATACTGCATCACCGAAGCTGAAG
>JBKJQD010000031.1:0-2796 GCA_046594125.1 Aestuariivirga sp. | reverse complement strand
CAAGTCGACTATCGCATTGCTGCCCAACAGGGTCAGCGCGACGGTGCTGCTCGCAAGCTCAGGAATTTTGGCGTTCCAGAGGCTTTCATCGCGAAGCTCACCAAGAAAGGAGATTTGCCATTCTCGCTCGATTGGCCCTCGCCGGTCGATGGCGTGCTGATGACGAAGAATGTGGTGGTGGGCCAACGGGTAATGCCGGGAGACGAGCTCTACCGTCTCGCCGATGTCTCGACCGTCTGGGTGATGGCCGATGTGGCCGAGCAGGATGCGGGCCGCGTGCACGTTGGTGACGATACAACGATTTCGGTTCGGGCGCTACCCGGCGAAACTTTCAAGGGCAAGGTGACCTTCATTTTGCCGGAACTGAAGGCCGAAACCCGCACGGCGCAGGTGCGCATCGAGCTGCCCAATCCCGATCACAAGCTGTTGCACCAGATGTATGCCGATGTGACCATCGAAGCGGCGCGCGGCGAACCCGTGCTTTCGGTGCCGTCATCCGCCGTGATTGACAGCGGCCTGACGCAGGTGACGATCATTGATCTTGGCGGCGGCAAGTTCGCGCCGCGCCCAGTGAAGCTGGGGCGGCGCGGCGGCGACCATGTGGAAATTCTGGAGGGCCTGGCGCTTGGCGACAAGGTGGTTACCAAGGCGAACTTCCTGATCGACGCCGAGAGCAATCTGAAAGCCGCGCTTACCGCCCTCACCACGGCTGAAGGTGCTGCGCAATGATTGGCAAAATCATCGAATGGTCGGCGCGCAATCTCGTGCTGGTGCTGATCGGCACGGGCTTTCTGGTGCTCGCCGGACTCTATGCGGTGAAGACCACGCCGCTTGACGCCATCCCCGACCTCTCGGACACCCAGGTCATCGTCTACACGGAGTATTCGGGCCAAGCCCCACAGGTGGTGGAAGACCTCGTTACATATCCGCTCACGACATCGCTGTTGAGCGTGCCGCGCTCGAAAGTGGTGCGCGGTTTCTCGTTCTTCGGCGTGTCCTTTGTCTATATCATTTTCGATGACGGCACCGATCCCTATTGGGCGCGCTCGCGCGTTTTGGAATATCTGAACGCCGCTACGCGCCGCCTGCCGCCGGGCGTCACGCCATCGCTTGGCCCCGATGCCACGGGCGTGGGCTGGGTTTATCAATACGCCGTCACGGGCAAGGGGCTTGATCTCGCCGAATTGCGCACCGTCCAGGACTGGCGGCTGCGCTATGCCATCGCCAAAGCCGAGGGCGTGGCCGAAGTGGCGAGCGTCGGCGGCTTCGTCAAGCAATACAGCGTGGTCGTCGATCCGCGCCGTCTGCAGAGTTTTGGGATCTCACTCAATACGGTGCGCAACGCCATCCGCGACAGCAACATGGACGTGGGTGGGCGCAGCGTCGAGATCGCCGAGACCGAATACGCGGTGCGCGGCCGCGGCTATTTCCGCAATGTCGGGGACATTGAATCCATCGTGCTCAAGGCCAATGCCGGAACGCCGGTGCTGCTCAAGGATGTGGCGCGGGTGGAGTTCGCTCCCGACGAGCGGCGCGGCGTGACCGAACTCAATGGCGAAGGCGAAGCGGTGGGCGGCATCGCCATCGCGCGCTATGGCGAAAACGCCCTGACCGTCATCGACAATGTGAAGGCGCGCATCGAGGAAGTGAAGACGAGCCTGCCCGAAGGCACCGAGATCAAGGCAGTCTATGACCGCTCCAACCTGATCTACCGCGCCATCGAAAATCTCAAGAGCACGGTCCTTGAGGAAAGCCTGATCGTAGCGGCGGTCTGCATCATCTTCCTTTTGCATGTGCGCAGCGCGCTCGTCGCCATCATCATGCTGCCGGTCGGCATTCTCATCGCCTTTCTGTGCATGCGGCTGCTCGGCCTCTCCTCCAACATCATGAGCCTTGGCGGCATCGCCATCGCCATTGGCGCCATGGTGGACGCGGCCATCGTGATGATCGAGAACGCCCACAAGCATCTGGAGCGCGCCGAGCCAGGCAAGCCGCGCATCGAGGTGCTGGTCGAGGCGGCGAAAGAGGTGGGGCCGGCGCTATTCTTCAGCCTCTTGATCATCACCGTGTCCTTCCTGCCGATCTTCACGCTGGAGGCCCAGGAAGGACGGCTGTTCAAGCCGCTCGCCTATACCAAGACCTTTGCCATGGCGGCGGCGGCGTTGCTGTCGGTGACGCTGGTGCCCGCCCTCATGGTGTTGTTCGTCCGTGGACGGATCATCCCGGAACGCAAGAATCCGCTGAACCGGTTCTTGATCTGGATCTACCGGCCGGTGATCGCCGGGGTGCTCAAGGCCAAGACTCTCACCATCGTCCTGGCGCTGGGCATTCTCGCCGCGACCTGGTGGCCGGCCAAGCAGCTCGGCTCGGAGTTCATGCCAAATCTCAACGAGGGCACGCTGTTCTACATGCCGGTGACGCTGCCCGGCATTTCCATCACCAAGGCGGCGGAGCTTTTGCAAACCCAGAACAAGATCATCAAGTCCTTCCCGGAAGTGGAATCGGTGTTCGGCAAGGCCGGACGGGCCCAGACCGCCACCGATCCTGCCCCAACCGAGATGGTGGAGACCGTGATCAATCTGAAACCCGAGGCGGATTGGCGGCCCGGCGTGACGGTCGATTCGCTGATTGCCGAGATGGACAAATCCCTGCAATTCCCCGGCGTCTCCAACGCCTGGACCATGCCGATCAAGGCGCGCATCGACATGCTGTCCACCGGCATCCGCACGCCGATGCGGGCCTTGATCGGCATGGTCCAGGCGTTGGAGATGCCGGGGAACTGCAGCGCCTTGTCCA
>JBKJQD010000434.1:0-3367 GCA_046594125.1 Aestuariivirga sp. | reverse complement strand
ACGACCGATCCGGTTATCATCTCGCCCAGATGAAATGGTCCGTACTGGATGCGGATCAGGCGGTTTACGGCGCAGCCGAAGTGTTCAAGCAGTTTGCGGATTTCGCGGTTCTTGCCTTCGGTGAGGACCACCCGGTACCAGCTGTTGCTGCGCCCGCCCTTGCCGTATTCCTCGACGAATTCGGCACCGCGATAGCTGACGCCGTCGACGACGATGCCCTGGGCCAAAGCGGCGATGTTCTCCTGGCTGAGCCGCCCACGCACCCGCGCCCGGTAAACACGCGACAGGGCCGTGCCGGGGCTCATCATCGCCTGGGCCAGTGGGCCATCGGAGGACAGGATCAGCAGGCCTTCGCTGTTCACATCAAGGCGGCCGACGTTCATGACGCGCGGCATTGAGGCATTCCAGCGCGGCGGGTTGAGCGCGTCGAGATCGAAGATGGTCCGCCTGCCCTTGTGGTCGCGGTGGGTGACCAACACATCGACGGGCTTGTTCATCATGAACAGGCGCGGCAATGGTTTGGTATCGGGGGCCACCGGCTGGCCATCAAGGGTGACAAGGTCGCCCTCCGCCACCGGCGTGGTGGCGGAAGCCACAGTGCCATTCACCGTCACGCGGGCCTCGGCCACCAGACGCTCGGCTTCGCGGCGGCTGCCCACTCCGGCTTTTTGCAGATAGACATTGAGGCGCATCGGATCAGGCCACGGCGCGGCGCTGGTGCATCAGCAGCCAGGCGATCATCGCCAAGGCCACGGCCACCATGGGGAACACCGCATAGTTCACCGCATCCCAGCTGAAACTCGCCAGGAGTTTACCGGCGGCCAGCGAAGCCAGCGCCGTGGTGCCGAAGATCAGGAAGTCGTTCAGCCCCTGCGCCTTGTTGCGCTCGGAGGCTTCATAGGTGGTGGTCAGCATGGTGGTGCCGCCGATATAGCCGAAGTTCCAGCCCAGTCCCAGCAGGATGAGGCCCACGGCGAAATTGGAAAAGTGAATGCCAAGCAGGCCCGACACCCCGGCGGCCACCAGAAAGCACATGCCGATGGCCGAAATACGCTCAGGCCCGAATCTTGTGATGAGGCTGCCGGTGAAAAAGCTCGGCACGAACATGGCCAGCGCATGCCACTGGATGACCCAGCTTGAATCCTTGACGTTGAAACCACAGCCCATCATGGCGACGGGTGTGGCCGTCATGACCAGCACCATGATGCCATAGGACAGCATGCCGGTAGCGGCGGCGACGATGTAGCGCGGCTGGCTGGCAATCAGCGATAGTGGCCGGGCCGGGGCCGCATCGGCCTGAACCACCTCGGGTGGGGGCGCGCGCAGGAACAGCAGCACACCGATACAGGCGAGCGCCAGCAGCGCCATGGCAATGTAACTGCCGGCAAAGGTGACAGGCGCCAGAATGTCGGCCGTCGCCATGACCAGAAACGTGCCGCAAAGTGCCGCGGCCACGCCGCCGGTCATCACCCACGAAATCGCCTTGGGCCGGAAGCTGATGCTGGCCTGATCAGCGGCGGCAAAGCGGTAATAGGAGGCCGAGGCCTGAAACACGCCCATGAACAGCGTGCCGATCAGGAAGTGGACGAAGTTGCGTTCATAGATGGCATAAACGCCGATCAATGCCGAAACGACGCCCGCGGCGGCGCCGAGAATGAAACCGGCGCGGCGGCCGATGCGCTTCATCAGCAGCGAAATCGGAAATGTGGTGATGGCCGTGCCGATGACGAAGGTCGACATCGGCATGGTCGCCCACGACCTGTCGGGCGCCAGTTGCAGGCCGACCAGTCCGGCGGTGGCCACCTGCATGGTGGTGGCCGAGCCGTAGAGCCCTTGGGCGATGGCGAGTATCAGGGCGTTGCGGCGCGCCTTGCTGTCATCGTACTGGGCGGCGGCATTCACTTAAGCGAACTCTTCCGGGCGGCGCTGGCGGGCCATGCGGTCGAGCACGCCGTTGACGAAATTCGATTCCTCGCTGCCGAAAAAGGCCGAGGCGACATCGACATATTCGCTGATCGCCACGCGGGCCGGCACCTTGTCCATAAACATCAGCTCGTAAGCACCAGCGCGCAGGATGGCGCGCACCGTGGTGTCCAGCCGGTGCAGGGGCCAGCCCTTGTCGAGAAGGCCATCGACCAGCGGGTCGATACACGCCTGCTCGCGCACCACGCCGTCAACGACGATCTTCAGGTGTTTGTAGTCGGCCTCGCCGCATTGCCCGTCTTCAAAATCATCGCCCGAGGCGCGCGACGAGAACTGCGCCAGCGTCTCGCCAACATCGCTGCCGCCGATGTCCATCTGATAAAGAGCCTGCACGGCGCCAAGGCGCGCGGCGGCACGCGCAATGGGCTTGGGGCGGCGTTTGTCGGTCACTTGGCGTCCGCCCGGCTGGCGGCGTTGGCGGATTGCCTGCGGCAGCGGCGGGCGAAGCGGATCATGGCCAGCGCTGCAAGTGCCGCCCCCCCGCCCTTGTCCATCTCCGCCACTTTGGCGCGCGTCCAGGCTTGCGCTTCATTCTCGCAGGTGAGGATGCCATTGCCGATGGCCAGGCCCTTCATGGCGAGGTCCATGAGACCACGCGCACTTTCATTGGCGACGATGTCATAGTGGCTGGTCTCGCCGCGCAATACGCAGCCCAGCGCCACATAACCGTCATAGCGCCCTGCCGCGGACGCCATGGCGATGGCGCCGGGAATTTCCAATGCGCCCGGAACGGCGATGCGATCCCATTTGGCGCCAGCTTTCTCAATCGCCGCAATGGCGCCCTTGGCCAGTTCATCGCAAAGCTCGCCATAGAAGCGCGCCTCGATAATGAGGAGGCGGCCCTTCAGCGTTTCGCCGGGCGTATCGGTCTTTTCGATTTTCATGATTTTCCAAACTCTGCAAGGCGCGCCACATAGCGCGCCAGCATGTCGATTTCAATGTTGACGCTATCGCCGGCCTTTGACTGGCCCCAGGTGGTGACGGCCTGCGTGTGGCGAATGACGTTGACGCCGAAATCGCAGCCCTCGACCTCGTTCACGGTGAGCGACGTTCCGTTTACGGCTACGGACCCCTTTGACGCCACGAATTTCGCCAGAGCTTCCGGCACACGAAAGCGGAAACGCTTCGAGTCGCCTTCAGGTGTGATCGAGGTAATTTCGCCAACACCATCGACATGGCCGGAGACGATATGGCCGCCAAGCTCGTCACCCACTTTGAGGGCGCGCTCGAGATTGATGCGCGTGCCTTGGGTCCAGCGGCCAAGCGTGGTCTTCGAAAGGGTTTCGGCGGAAGCCTCGATGGCGAACCAGTCCGGACCTTTTTCGATGACGGTCAGGCAGCAGCCATTGCAGGAGATCGAGGCGCCCATGGCAATGGTCGCCAC
>JBKJQD010000382.1:0-9167 GCA_046594125.1 Aestuariivirga sp. | reverse complement strand
CCGTTGCTCCGCCGCCGCCGCCAAAGGAGATTTCCCCGCCATGAACCAGCCTGCAAATCAGTTCACTGCATGGAATCATCATTCGAATCCGTTGGCCAGACACCGCAGGTCTGCTTAAAGTTTCGAAGTGGTTCGCTTGCGAGCCTCGGCTACTCTGTGGCATCCTGGCCTGTTGCTGGCGGCGAGTAGCTGGGGAGCTGCCGCGCTGTTCATTGGCTATGGCACAATGTTCGGATTGGCGAATGGCTTGGCCTGTTCTTGACGTCTTGACGGGCCGTTGTTCCACAGCAAATTAAATGCCCGGCACTGGGCCGGGCATTGTCATGAAGCGAAAGGCCAAATCAGATCGAGGATTCGATCCAGGTCTGGAGTGCGTTCTTGGGAGCGGCACCCACCTTGGTGGCGGCGACCTGGCCGCCCTTGAAGACCATCAGCGTCGGAATGCCGCGCACGCCGTATTTCGACGGTGTGCCGGGATTCTCGTCGATGTTGATCTTGACGATCTTGGCCTTGGTGCCAAGGCTCAAGGCGATTTCTTCCAGCGCCGGGCCGATCATCTTGCAGGGGCCGCACCATTCGGCCCAGAAATCGACGACGACGGGGGTGTCGGACTTGAGCACGTCGGCTTCGAAGGACGCGTCGGAAACCTTGTGGGTGGCCATGAAAAACCTCTTGGGCGGCAACGAGCGGCGGGAATCGCCGGTTGGGTTGCCATGAAGGTAGGAGGCCGCCCGCGGCTGGTCAAGGGCGCTTCACGGCCAAATGATCGAGCCCCCGGTCGAGCAGGGCATCGGGCAATTCCATCAGGCGTTGAGTTTCCGTGTAAAGCAGCGCCATGCGGATTTCAGAACCGGGATGGATCAGGCGCAGCGCCATGCGGTAGGCGGCCAGCTGGGCGAGATCGCCGGGGCTGACCTCTTCGGGGCCGGTTGGCGGCCGCGGCGTGGTCTTGTAGTCGATGGCCAGGACGGCATCGCCCGCCAGCACCAGACGGTCGATGCGGCCGGTCACCGTCTGGCCGAGGTCCGGGAGGTCGGCCACCAGCGGTATCTCGGACAGGCCGCCGGGCGCGAAGACGAAGGCGAGATGGGGTGCATCCATCAGGGCCACGAGACTATCGGCCAAGTCCTCGCCGAAGCCCGCCTTCAGCGCCATGCGCCGGGCCTGGGGGGCGCGCGCTTCCGGCGGCACATCGGGCAAGTGCTGCAGAATGCGGTGGATGAGGCTGCCGCGTGTCATGACCGCGGCGGGAGGTGTGCCCTCGCCGTCACGGACCAGAGCGGAGATCGAAACCGGCAATGCCCCGGATTGTTCCTCCGTATACGGATGAGTTAACCAATCAGGCAGCGCCGCCGTGCCCTGCGGAGCCGATGGGGTGGCCAATGCGTAGAGCGGATCGGGACCAAGCCGCCAGACGCCATCGGCCTCGCGCATCTCATCTTTCAGCGCCATTTCCACCGCCCGGTACCAGCAGCCGCCGTCGGGCTGGCGTGCGCCCTGACAGCCGCAGATGTAAAGCTCGTCGCGCGCCCTGGTCATCGCCACATAAAGCAGGCGGCGGTATTCGCCGGTCTGGTCATCGCGCAGATTGGTTTTCAAGGTCTGCAAGGGCGCGGAGACGTAAAGTTTCGACAGTTTCCACAGCGGGATCTTGGCGCCCGCATTGCCGCTGCCGACCATGAGCAGCGGCGGCTCATTGTGGCTGTCAGGCATCGACACGGTGTCGGGCAGAATGACGATGGGGGCTTCGAGGCCCTTGGCGCCATGCACCGTCATGATGCGGACTTCGCCGGCGTCCTGTTCCATGTTGCGCTTGATCTCGACCTCGCCGGTCTCGAACCAGTTGACAAAGCCCGCCAGCGACGTGCCCTGGGCTTCCTCGAAACCCAGTGCCGCATCGAGCAGCGCATCGAGCGCGTCGTTGGCCTCACTGCCGAGGCGCGACAGGAAGCGCATGCGGGCCTGCATGAGAACGCCCGAGAAAAATTCGAAAGGCCTGGCCGAAGCAGCCGCCGCCGCCAGCCACCCGAGTTGTGCGGCGGCGGCGATGCAGACCGGTTCGGTACTCTGTTTGAGGGCATCCCACAGGGTAGCGGTGCCACGGCCAATGGCGAGATGCATCAAGCCGTCCTCGCTGAGCGGCGTTGCCGGTATCGGGCTTTTCAGGACGCAGGCCAAGGCGTAATCATCTTCCGGCATCAGGCAGAAGCGGGCCAGCGCCAGAAGATCGAGCACGGCGATGTTGTCGATCAGTTTCAGCCGGTCGGCGCCGGCCACCGGCACACCAGCCTGACGCAATTCGCGGATCAGCGCATCGAAGAACACGTTGCGCACCCGCACCAGCACGAGAATGTCACCGGGCTTCACCAGCTTGCCGGTGGCGGCAATGACGCGCTTGCCGATCCACGACTTGATGGTTGCCGCAAGCCTGGCCGCCAGCCTGCGGCGCGGCGAGTTTGCCGGTTCGCGGCCGATGGGGGCGGTCCACGGATCGTCCTCGCCACCGTCTTGCGGTTCGATCAGCGGCCAGAGTTCGACGAGGCCATTTTCTCCCGGGCGGTTGGACTGATGCAGCAAGTCCCGGCCACTGCTATCGAGACCGCTGCGCGCCTCGCGGTCCTTGGCGAACACCGTATCCACCGCATGCAGAACTTCCCCCGTCGAGCGGAATGACACCGTGAGGTCGACATCACTAAACGGCTGCTCCGCGGCGCCGACGTGATCGGCGAATTCATCGTGGACCTGCTCGAAGATGTCCGGGTCGGCGCCCTGGAAACTGTAGATCGACTGCTTGCGGTCGCCCACCGCGAAGATGGTGCGGCGCTTGCCGCCATGACTTCCAGCGCCTGAAAAGAATTCCTCGGTCAGCGCCTTGACGATGCGCCACTGGGCCGGGCTGGTGTCCTGGGCCTCATCGATCAACAGATGCTCGATGCCGCCGTCGAGCTTGTACAGTACCCAGGCGGCATCGGGGCGCTCGGCCAGAAGCTCGCCGGTGCGGATGATCAGGTCCTCGAAGTCATAGGCGCCGTGGCGCCGCTTGGCGGTTTCATAGGCCGACAGGATCGCTGCTCCGACAGCGAGCAGCGAGCCGGTCGCCGCGATGCGCTCAAGATCGGCGCGCTTGCCCATAGCCGATTGCAGGCGCGCCTGTTCCGCAGCGACGAAATCGCTGATCCACGGATGAGCATTGAGCACCGGCTTGGTGGCGAGGCTTTTGCGCGGTTCATCCTTCTGGGTGAGATAGACGTGCTGGAGATCGAACAGCGTGGATTGTGCATTGCCAAGCACCATCCGCAGGTGTGCGGCGCGCTCCACGTCGGTTTTGCTGCCACCATCAAGGGCCGTGGCGAATTTGGCAAGGCGGGTGCGGTCAATCGTAAGTTCGCGCGCCAGCGTCTCATGGCTTTCATCGGGCCTGATACCAAGCGCGCCGCGCAGATGACCAAGCGCCGCCCTGATGCCGTCATCGCCATCCAGCACAGCGCGGATGTTGGCGCGCTGGCGCAGAAGCCCCGACATCAGTTCTTCGAAGCCATCGGCCTGAACCCGGCCCACCACATCGGCCACGGCAAGGCCCAGGGCACTGTCCGGCGCCTGCAACGCGGCAGCCAGCGTCTGGTCGCGGGCCTGCCGCATCAGGTCCGCCGCAAGCCGGTTATCCATGACGGTGAAGCGCGGCACGATGCCCGCTTCAACGGGAAAGAGCTGCAACACGCGTTCGCAGAAAGCATGAATGGTCTGGATCTTGAGACCGCCCGGTGTTTCAAGTGCCCGGGTGAAGAGCTGGCGGGCGCGGCGCAAAAGGTCAGCGTCGATGTCACGGGTGCCGAGCTTTTCCAGCGATTGGCGCAGGCTCTCGTCGTCAAGCGGCACCCAGGCGCTGAGCCGGTCAAAGAGCCGGTTGGACATTTCCGCCGCCGCCGCCTTGGTAAACGTCAGGCACATGATGCGCGAAGGCTCGGTGCCAGCCAGCAGCAGGCGCACTACGCGATCAACCAGCACATGGGTCTTGCCTGATCCGGCATTGGCATTGACCCAGGCCGAGACCCTTGGGTCCGACGCCCGCGCCTGCAAGGCACTGGCTTGCGGATTGAGGCTCATGGTGCGGTCCCCGCCAAAGCCCATTCACGGAAGCGCGACAGATGATCATAGTCGAGCGCTTCGTCTTCGTTCTGCACGATGATGCGCGGCAGATAAGCCTGTTGCGGATTGGCGTAGGCGTGCAGCAACTGCATCAGTGCGGCCATGTGGCGCTGGCTGGCCGCCATCACGCCGCCGTCGAGTTTGAGCGGCTTGACTTCGCCTGGTGGATCACCACCACCCAACTTGACATAAGCAAGCCCGGCAACTTGATGCGGGCCAATGCCGCGAAAACCACCCGCCTCGAGAATGGCGGCCTGCAAGGTCAGTTGCGGCGCGAGGCCTGCCTCCACCTGGCGGTTGCTCGGAACGGTTCCAGTTTTATAGTCGGAAATCCGGGCGCGGCCGTCCTTCAGGACATCGACACGGTCGGCGCGGCAGGACAGCGTGAAGGGCTGGCCAGCAATTATCAGTTCAAGCGCACCACTCACCTCGGCGAAAACTTGCGCGATGGCCGGACGGTCGATGCTTTCCTCCGCCGCCAGCCATGCCGCGATGCGCTGAAAGCGCGGCCACCAGAAACTGTAGACGCCGGGATCATCGCGCAGGCCCTCGAAATGCCTGGCACCAAAGCGCAGCAGTTCGTCTCGCCCATGGCCCGGCAGCGCCAGCGGATAGGCCGCGAGAAAATCACCGATGGCGCCATGAAAGATGATGCCCTTGCGCGACGCATCGGGAACTCCGGCGATTGGCACCACCGGTTCGAGATCGAGAATATGGCGGGCATAGATGGCATAGGGGTCGCGCAGCAGTGTTTCGATGCGGGTGACGCTCAGCTTTTTTGGCCGCGCCGCAACGGGCGGCCGGGGCTGGGGCATGGCATGGGGTATCACTGCGGCGGGCTGGTTGAGGCTCGAGGCCAAACGCGGCCAGTCACTGTCCTTGCCGAGCCGGTCATTCAGCCCGGCGGATTTCAGCAGCATTTGCAGGCGCAGTATCCACCGCGATGGAATGGCTGGCGCGTCATCGAGGCGGCGCGACCACACCAGCTTTACATCAGCCGCCCCAAAGGCCTGGACGAAATCATGGGCGGTCTGACCTATATCGCGCTCCGGCTGCTGCATGCCGAGCGTGTCGCGCATCGGGCGGTTGAGCCAGGGACCGGCGTCGGGACGGCCAGGCCACGTCCCCTCGTTGAGGCCGCCCAGCACCACCAGATCAGGCCGCATGAGACGGGCTTCGAGCAGGCCGAGGATCGACAGCCTGAGGCGCTGGCCACCGGGTGGCCGCAGAATGGTGGAGGTCATGGCATGGCGCAGGATGGCGGCGGCACGGGTGAAGCCGCAATGCTGGAGAAGCGGCGACTGGCGCAGCAGATCATCAAGGGTGGCGCGCAAGGGCTTGCCCGAAGCGCCCTGCCACAGGTCTGCGCCGGCCATGGCTTCGCAGGCCGCGATGCAGCGGGTGAGCCAGGCATCGAGGGTGGACGAAGCTTCGGCGGTCAGCGGCAGGAGCACCGCCGCCAGCTTCTCAAGATGGGCAATGGCGGCATCCCAGTGCTCCCGCGTGATGCGGCGCAGCACCGGATGGCGCTGGGGGTTGGCAACGTCCGGCGGCCACATCCGGCGCAGGCCGTCGGCCATGTGACCCAGCCGCGGAACAGGCTCACCACTGCGCAAAAGCGCCAGTTCAATGACACTGGCGCAGGCCCGCGCCGCCTCTGGTGTTTCACCAAAGCGGCACAGAGGATGGCGCAGCAGGCCAGCGAGACTCTCAGGGCCAAGATCAGTTTCTACCGCGTCGAGGACAAGGTTGAGAAGTGCCGCACCGCCAAAGCGGATCAGCGGCTCACCACCCGAATCATCGATGGCGATGTCCCAGCGTTGCAGGGCCGCCTTGACGCGCCGCGCCAGATTGCGGTCGGGCGTCACCAGACTGGCGGTCCGTCCGGCTGTGTCGAGGCACTGGCGCAGCATGAGGGCGATGACGGTTGCTTCGTCGTGGACATTGCCGGCCTCGACCAGTTCGACGCCCGCCATGGCATCGGCAATGACCGCCGTGTTGCTGGCCACGGCGTCGCGCCAGGCGTCCGAAGTTTCGGCGGGCCGCATGATCTCGGAGGCCAGCCAGTTGCGTGGCCGGTTGCCGGGACCGGCAAGCGCCTCGACCTGACCTCGCCCGATGCCGAGGAAAGCCAGCAACTGTTTCAAGGCATGTTGCGGATGGGGCGGTGCAACCGCTGCCCAACTGGCATCATCCATGCCGAGATCGAGTCCGGGCAGGACGACGGCGCCATTGGGCAGATGGGCGATGGCTTGCAACAATTGCCGGGTGGCGGGGATCGATCCGGTCGAGCCCGCCGCAATGATGGGCATTTCCGGCATGGTGTCGCGCAGACGGTTGGCCTCGTGGCGCAGTGCCAGCGAGCGCCGGGCCTTGGCGCTCATCAGGCCAAGACCATTGAGACGGGCGGGATAGGCTTCGCGCGCCACGCCGAGGAATTGCAGGATGGCCTCGCGGTGGCCAGCCGACTCCAGACCATAGAGTTCCGGGATGCGGCTGGCATCCACCTCTTCGGTTTCCATGCCGTCGAGAAATTCCGCCAGCGAGCGCGCCAGCGTATGGGCCTGCTGCGGGGCCGCCGCGATCTCCTGGGCGAGGCGTGACTGTGGGGTGGCGCTGGCCCATGCGTCGATCAGATCGGTCAGCAGCAGCAATTGACCGATGGGCGCCATGGCGTCGGGCAAGTCCTCGGCATCGGCTTCGGGAACCATGAGGTCTTCGTCGATATCGCCGATGGGCCGGATGCGCGGCAGCAGCAGCGCCTTGCCGCCGCTGCGCGCCAGAAAAATATTTTCTAGTTCGCGCACCGCGCGGCGTGTCGGCAGCAGGATGGTCCAGCGCGGCAGTTCGAGAGCTGAAGGTGCCGTGCCGCCGCCCCGGGGAAAGCCACTGAGAACGCTGTCGGCAAGGCAATCGAGAAAGGCTTGGCCCGGCGCAATGGTCAGCACCCGGGGCTGGCTTGTGCTCATCGGCCGTCACTCCCTGAGTGCCTGCTCCGCCAGGCTGATCGCTTCTGGTGTTCCGACATGCAGCCATTTTCCCCAATGGGCGATGCCGGACAAGCGATTCCTTGCAATCGCCCGGTCCCATAGCAGATTCATGGAGAATTTTCCGGATGGCGCATCGGCGAATAGGCGCGGCGCCACCAGATAGCCGCCGATATAGACCAGCGGCTCGCCCTCGGCGGCACCCTTGCGAACCAGTTGCCCGCTGGCGGCCATGACAAAATCTCCCGTTCCATCATAGCCCACCGTTTGGGAAAGAGGGCAAAGCAGCAGCAGGCAATCCATGACCTGATCATCCCAGGCCGTCCGCAGCCGTTCGAGTGCTGGCGTGCCATGGTCGATCCAGAAACTGTCGCTGTTGAGGACAAAGAAGGGATCGTGCCCAAGTTTCGGGAGTGCGTGAACAATGCCGCCGCCAGTATCGAGAATCACATCGCGCTCGTCGGAAATTTCGATGGCAGGCGAGGCCTGACGCGCCGCCCAGGCTTCGATTTGCGCGGCGAGGTAATGGACATTCACCACGGCCTTGCCGACACCGGCCTCACGCAGGCGGTCGAAGCCGTAATCGATCAGCGGTTTTCCAGCGACTTCCACCAGGGGCTTTGGCCGCGTATCGGTAAGCGGCCGCATGCGCAGGCCAAGGCCCGCAGCGAGCACCATGGCCGTGCCGCCGATCATGCCCGCTTCTCGCGAAGGCTTGCCGGCAGATGACGGTCAAACCACACTTTCAGCGGCGCCAAAGCCGCATGCTGGAGATTGCGTTCGAGGTAGCGCGAGACGCGCGGGATGTGACGCAGATAACCATGCTTGCCGTCGCGCTTCGACAGTCTGGCGAAGATGCCGAGAATCTTGGTGGCGCGCTGGGCACCAAGCAGGGCATAAGCAATCTCAAATGCCTGGCGGTCAAACGCTCCCTGGGCCCGGCGCAGTCCGCAGTAAATTTCGAAAAGCTCGTCGGCCATATCGAAGTTGATATCGACGCGCGCGTCCTGCAGCATCGAGGCAAGATCATAAGCCGGATGGCCCATGAGGGCGTCCTGGGTATCGATCAGGCCGACACGGCGGATGCCTTGGCGGTCAGGCAGCCACAGCAAATTGGGCGAATGGTAGTCACGCAAGACCCAGACCGGCCTGTCCGGCTGTGTGTAGGGCAAGAGCCCCGTCCAGATCGCCTCAAACTCGGCGCGCCGCGATGGCGGAATTTCATCGCCAAGCACCTGCGGCCAGAACCACGATGGCAGGAGATCGATCTCGATCAGCTGGGCTTCGATATCATAGCGCGGTACATGATAGATCTGGCTGCCGTCAACATTCACAACGGACGGCCAGTCGCGGCCCGCCATGTCGGCAAGAACCGCCGCCGCGGCAGCCATCGGCTCACGCATATCGGTGCCCGCCAGCATCATGCGGCCATAGACCTCGCGGCCCAGATCCTCGATGACGGCGAGGCCTTCATCAAGATCGAAGGCCTCTGTTTTGGGCGCACTGTAACCGCGCGCCACCAGTTCGGCATTGATGGCAACGACGGCGCGAATGTCTTCGGCGAGATGGGCAATGGCACTGTAGGGCTTGCCGTGGCGCACCGCCGGGCCATCTGGCCTGGCCGGCATGTCCATCAGGATCGCCTCACGCCCGCCGCCGGTCAGGGTCTCATAGCGGCGGAACGAAGCATCACCTTCGAGAAACGTCCGCTTGGCATCCTGCCAGCCGGCGGCTGCAAGAAAATTCGAAATGGACCTATGGCGCTGCATGGCCTGTGCCCAGGCCCCACGGGCCTCGACACGGGCGGTCCGCGCCGTGCCGCTGCCGGACAGTTCGATCAGCAGAAGGTCTGGCCAAGACCTGCTGATGATGCGCTCGGGCCATTCGGCGAGAAGCACATGGTTTTGCAACAGATCATCGAGGCCCAGTTCATCGAGTTCGGCATCCGAATTCACGCGGTAGAGATCGGCATGGGCCACCGCGACCCGGGTCTCTTCATAGGTCTGGACCAGCGCGAAAGTCGGGCTCGGAACA
>JBKJQD010000356.1:0-5622 GCA_046594125.1 Aestuariivirga sp. | reverse complement strand
GTCAAAAAACAAAGGGCGGGAATGACCCGCCCTCATGTTGTCCGGTAGCTTGTTCGCTCAGCGCGCCGATGCCGCCGGCAGTTTCTCGCCCAGTTGGCCTTCCAGGGCGTTCAGCATGTGCAGGAATTCGTTCAATTCAGGGCTCAGCTTGCGGCCGCGCTGTTGAATTTCGTTTTCCTGTTCCGTCTTGGACTTCGACATGATACCCACCTGTAACTGACTGGACTTGACTGTAAGCGTTTGAACTTAAGGACACCCTAAACCCCTGGGACTGAACCGTTTCCGAATGATGAATTCATCGCCGGTTCACTTCATCTCCCGCGGCCAAGGCCGCAGGCGGGCGGCATTGGGGTTTCTTTCGGGCATGATGAAGAACAGGTTACCCTGCCCCGTGATCGACACAAACTCGTGATGGAAGAAAGATCAAGATGGCGGTGTAGACTGTTTGAGGGGGTTCCCTCGCAAATCACATCACTGGTGGAGGAGTAGGTCTATGGTGGCTGGTCGCGTATCAAAAATTGTAGCAACAAGTGTTCTTGTTTTGGGGTTTGGCGTAGCACTGGCCCATGCCGGACCAGCCGACGATGCCATCAAGGGCCGTCAGGGCTGCATGAAGGCCCATGGCGCCTCGATGGGCGTGATGGTTCCCATGATCAAGGGCGAGAAGCCCTATGACAACGCCGCCATCCTGGCCATTTTTGGCAAAGAAGAAGCCGCTTGCGCCGACTGGTCGAAGTTCTGGGGCGCCGGCACCATGAAGGGTGAAACGCTTGAAACCTGGGCCAAGCCGGAAATCTGGTCGGACCCCAAGGGTTTCGAGGCAGCAGGCGGCGCCTGGTACACTGCCTATACGGCTGTCAAGGCCACCACCGACGAAGCCAGCTTCAAGGCCGTTTTCCCGGCTCTTGGCGGCTCCTGTAAAGGCTGCCACGAGAAGTTCCGCAGACCCAAAGAGTAGTCCAAACTGAAAATTCTGTCGAAACGCAACTTCACGGTCCTGGCGCTGCTCGCGGCGCTGGGACTTTCCGCATTCTGGCTTCTCAGTGCCCCGCGCCCCTTGGGCCAGACTGACATACCGGCCCACACCGCCGATCTGGCCAATGGCGAGAAGCTCTATAATGCCGGCGGCTGCCACTCGTGCCACAAGGCATCGCCCGACTTGGCCGGCGTCGACGCCAGCCTTCCCGCCGGCGGCACGCCGCTGAAGACGCCGATCGGAACACTCTATCCGCCCAATCTGACGCCCGACGCCGATACCGGCATTGGCAAGTGGAGCGATCTCGATTTCGTCAATGCCGTCCAGCGCGGCATTTCCCCCGCCGGCTATCATTATATCCCGGCCTTCCCCTATACATCGTATGCCGCCATGCGCACCGGGGACGTGCTCGACATCAAGGCCTATCTGGCGACGCTCCCTGCCGTTAAAGCCCCGCCACGGGCGCCTGACGTGCCGCTGGCCTTCATCATGCGACGTGGCCTCGGCTTGTGGAAATGGATCGGCCTCGACACCGCCAAGTGGCAAGCCGATCCGGCCCAGAGCGAAAGCTGGAACCGTGGCGCCTATCTCGTCAACGGGCCAGGCCATTGCGCCGAATGCCACACGCCGCGAAACCTGTTTATGGCCCGCGACAATGCCAAGGCCTTCATGGGTGGCCCCCATCCGGAAGGTGTTGGCAAGGTGCCAAGCCTGCGCGATCTCATTGGCCGGAAGCGTTACAAAGACGCCAAGGACATTGCCTCCGCCCTGCAGTTCGGCGAGGTGATGGGTTACGACAAGATCGCGTCTGGCGGCATGGGGCAGGTGCAGACCAATATCTCGAAGCTTCCGGAATCCGACATCGCCGCCATCGCCGAGTACGTGGCCAGCCTCAAGTAAATCCGCTGTCGGTCAGCCAGTGGCCAAGTGCGGCTGCCGTTTCCTCAGGGTATTCCAGCGTCGGGAAATGGCCGCACTCCGCCAGTTCCACATAACGGCCATGCGTCACCGCCGCCGACAGCCGCAGGCCATCGGCGGCTGGCGAGAACTGGTCGTGGACGCCCCACAGCATCAGCGCCGGGCATTGAATCTCAGAAAGGCGCGGCCATAAATCAGTGCGCTTGGCCAGCGCGTCCGACTGCCTGGCCATGAGATCAGCCCCCTGATGGCGCGACATGGCAATGAAAGCATCGCGGGTTGCCGCACCATTTGGCCCTGGCAGATGCGAGATGATCGCCGCCATCTCAGCCACCACCGGCTCGAACTCGCCAGACCGCAGGCGTTCGGAACGCCGCCGCCCCGCCACCGGATCCGCCACCGGCCCCGGTCCAGCACCGATCACCACCAGCCCCGCGACGCGCTCCGGCGCGGCCAGCGCCAGTTCCATCGCCACCCGTCCGCCAAACGACGTGCCGAGGATGACAAAGCGCTGCGGTGCCTGCCGCAACACCTGTTCAACGCATCCGGCAAAACTAGCCGCATCCGGGATGATGGTTTTGACATCAAGGCTGGCGGGGAGCAGCGCCACCACGGCTTCATAGAGCCGCGCATCGCAAGCCAAGGCCGGTATGGTAAGGAGTGTCATCATGGCCATGACATAAGAGCAATTGTCATCGCCTTGACAAGATGTCAAAGCCGGTGGGATCAGAGAACCCCTCAAGCCCACTGGAACCCTCCATGAAATCACTCGACAAGAAGCTGGCGGCCATAAAGGCTGGCAAGTACACGCCAAAGCAATTCATCCTCGCCGATGCCAAGGATCCAGATCACGCCTTTGGCGTGGCCGCCACCGGCCCCATGGACTTTGACGATGCCGCGGCGGGCTTCCGCCCCAGGCCACGCTTCCTGGATGATGTTCGCGCCATCATGAAGCAGAAGCAGATGGACATCATGCTGGCGTCCGTCACCAGTATCGAGACGCTCAGCCTTGAGGGCGCCTTCGCCAAGTCCACCGTGACGCCGTCAATCCGCGCCAATGATACCACCGACATCTGGCTGCCGCGCGGCTCCAGTTATTCCAAGGAACCCTCGCGGCCTTTCCGTACCGCCAATCTCACCTATGTCCGCAAGTTCTGCGATCTCGGCCTCTACTCGGTGACCTTCAACAACATCCTCGACCGCGACTATACAACAATCGAGGCCTATCGCGCCTTCCGCGAGGATGCCGTGAAGCACAAGTTCCGCCACTTCCTCGAGGTTTTCAATCCCAACGCGCCGCAGGGCCTTTCGCCCGAGCAGATTCCGGCTTTCGTCAATGACTCGATTATCCGGGTTCTGGCCGGTGTGGCCCGCATCGAGCGCCCGGCCTTCCTCAAGATGCCCTTCAATGGCAGGTGCGCCATGGAAGAACTGGCGGGCCACGATCCTTCGCTCATCATCGGCATACTGGGCGGCGCGTCAGGCACGACGCGCGACACCTTTGAACTCCTGTCGCAGGGCGAACGCAGCGGCGCCCGCGTGGCGCTCTTCGGCCGCAAGATCAATCTGGCCGAAAGCCCGCTCGATCTGGTGGGTCTGTTCCGCCCGGTGCTCGAAGGTTCGATTGCTCCACAAGAAGCGGTGCGCGCCTACCACGCCGAACTGAAGAAGAAGGACTTGAAGCCGAAGCGTCCTCTGGCCGATGATCTCATTGTTACCGAAGCCGTCCTCGAAGGCTTCAAGAAGTGATACGGAGCGGGATCGTTCTCGCCGGCATTGTGGTCCTCGATATCGTCAATATCATCGACCACTGGCCGCCGGAGGAAACGCTCTCCTTCATTGACCGCACCGAATATGCCGCCGGTGGCCCGCCGCACAATGCGGCGGCGGGCCTTGTCAAACTGCGAGCGCCCTTCCCGGTCACACTTCTGGGCGCCGCCGGTGACGACACATATGGTGAACTCATGCTGGCCAGCGCCCGTGGCTATGGTCTCGATACCTCGCAGGTGACGATCATGCCGGGCGCCGTCACCAGCCATACCCATGTGATGTCCTGCGCCGATACCGGCAAGCGCACTTTTTTCGCGCAACTTGGCGTCAACAACGTCCTGGCCGTCGAACACCTGCTGCCGCGCAACACCAATGCCAAGCTTTATTATCTGGGCAGCCCCGGCGTGGCGCGCGGCCTCGATGAAAGTGACGGCTGGCGCAAGCTTCTGTCGGCGGCACGCCAGCACGGCATGAAGACCTGCATGGAACTGTGCCCGGTGCCCGCTGAAATCCTGCGCCAGCGCGTCACGCCCTGCCTGCCGCTCTGCGATTATTTTGTGGTCAACGACTATGAGGCCGAGAGCCTCACCGGAGTGGTGCTCGCCAAGGATGGAAAGCTCGATTGGCAAGCCGCCGAGAAAGCCTGCCGCGCCCTGCTCGCCATGGGCGTCGCCATCCTCGCCGCTGTCCATCACCCCGATGGTGCCGTCGCCGTTGCAGCCTCTGGCGAAATCGCCATGCGCCCCTCGGTCAACGTCCCGCCGCACGAAATCGCCGGCTCGGTAGGGGCTGGCGATGCCTTCTACGCCGGCATGCTGTTCGGCATCCACGAGGACTGGCCACTGGAAAAATGCCTCGACCTCGGCAACGCGGCGGCCGCCACGTCGCTGCATTCGCCAACCACCAGCGCCAGTATTCGTCCGTGGACGGAGTGCCTGGCCTATGCGCAACAGCACGGGCTGAGAACGACTCCTGTCGAGGGGCTTGTCTGATACAACCGGCAGGCATAGCCTGTCCCCACCTGCGAACCGCCGCCGCCCGGCACTCTCATCGGCATCCGCATCGAGCATCTGCTCTTCGGCACGAACTATCGGGTAAAGCAGTAGTAGCCATAAGCGAACCAGACCTGTCCTTGTCTGCGAAGCGCGCTACTTTCCGGGGAAAACTTGATGACGACGGCAAAGTTGTGGATGAAGTTTCTCACCCTCAAACCGTCATTCCTGCGAATGCAGGAATCCCGCTTTCTTTCACCATGTCCCGCCGCCCAAAGCGGGACCCCAGCCTGCGCTGGGGTGACGGCGTTGAGAGGGGATTGTGACGGCGCAATTCCAGGTAAGGATAAGAAAAAAGCGCGGGAAGTTGCCTTCGCGCGCCCTCGAATTCATCCGTGAACGGAGCGATCAATCGCCCTGCGGTGCGTCCTCGCTGGAGGCTTCGCCGCCCAGTTTCTTGGAGATGTCTTCACCGGTGACCTGATCCACCTGCTTCATCGACAGACGCACCTTGCCGCGGTTGTCGAAGCCGAGCAGCTTGACCTTGACGGCGTCGCCCTCGTTGACCACGTCGCTGACCTTGTTGACGCGCTTCGAGGCCAGTTCCGAGACATGGACGAGGCCGTCCTTGGCGCCGAAGAAGTTGATGAAGGCGCCGAAGTCGACAACCTTGACGACCTTGCCGTCATAGATCTCGCCCACTTCCGGCTCCGACACGATGCCCTTGATCCACTTCAGCGCGGCGGTGATCGCCGCACCCGAAGAAGAAGCCACCTTTACCGTGCCGTCGTCCTGGATGTCGATCTTGGCGCCGGTCTTCTCGACGATTTCGCGGATGACCTTGCCACCGGTGCCGATCACTTCACGGATCTTGTCGGTGGGAATCTTCAGCGTTTCAATGCGCGGCGCATGTTCGCCAAGGCCCGGACGGGCCTTTTCCAGCGCCGCCGACATTTTGCCGAGGAT
>JBKJQD010000146.1:0-11628 GCA_046594125.1 Aestuariivirga sp. | reverse complement strand
GATTTCGTGATGACGCTGCCCAAGGGATATGACGCGATGGTGGGCGAACGCGGCCTGAAACTGTCAGGCGGCGAAAAGCAGCGCGTCTCGATTGCCCGCACCATTCTGAAAGGCCCGCCGGTCTTGATCCTCGACGAGGCCACCTCGGCCCTCGACAGCTTCACCGAGCACCAGATCCAGGCGGCCCTGAAGAAGGTGTCGGAAAACCGCACCACGCTGGTCATCGCCCACAGGCTTTCAACGGTGGTCGATGCCGACGAGATCATCGTCCTCGACAAGGGCTGTGTGGCCGAACGCGGCAGCCATGATGGGCTGTTGAAGAAGAAGGGCATCTACGCCGCCATGTGGAACCGCCAGCGCCAGGCCGACGAGGCCCGCGAGAAACTCAAGGAAGTCGAATCCGAGGAGTTGATCGAAAATGCAATTGAGCGCGACCTCGTGCCGGTCAAGCGGGTAACCAGTTACACACCCTGATCCTCGACGGGGCATTAAGCCTGCGGTTCAAATTCGAGGCGTAATTGCTGAAAATTGGCGGCAAATTCGAGGCTTGTTCCACTTCGTTCACATCTCTCCCCCATGTTGGACCCATGCCACGGCGAGATACCGTGCAGCCGGAAAAATCCCGAAAGAGGATGGACCCGGCAAAGGGACAACCTGCATCCGGTGGTGGAACTCCGGACTGCAACTGGCAAATTCGGGGAGTAGTCAAATGATCGTTACGACAATGGACGGCATCGCCGGCCGCATGACACAGGAAACCCTGGGCGTGGTGCGCGGCACCAGCCTGTGGACAAGGCGTCTCATCAAGAACAGTTTCGGCGGCATCCGGAACCTTCAGGTGACCGGCGTGGCCCAGCTCGACCAGGGCCTCAACCAGGCCCGCGAAGAGGCCAACCGCGCGATGTTCGAACAGGCAACCGCCATAGGTGCCGACTCGATCATCGGGGTGCGCATCGATGTCAGCGAAATGAGCAACGGCGTGTTCTGCGTCAACGCCACCGGCACCGCCGTCAAGACAACAGCGCTTCCGGCCCAGGCTCCGGCCCATCCGGTGGCGTCGGGCGCCATCGATGCGGATATGTTTGATCCGGCCTTCCAGCTGGCGCGGCCGTCCTTCGAAGGATCGGCATTGCGTCATTGAATCAACGGCGCTGTTCTACAGCACGGCCCTGCAAGCGGCGGGCGCTTCGGTTCGGGGGAGCCGGAGCGCCCGAAGCTCTTTGCAAATGGCGCTCAACGCGCTAGATGAGCCCCATGTCGATCATCAACAGCATCACCGCCGCATTCGTTCCCATCCATCGTGAGGGCTATCGCTTCGTCGCCATCTTCGCTGGTGTGGCGCTGGTCCTGTTCTGGTTGCATTGGCTGCCGCTGGCCTGGTTTGCCGTGATCCTCACGCTCTGGTGCACCTATTTTTTCCGCGATCCGGAACGCGTGACACCGGTCCGCAACGGGCTGGTGATTTCGCCAGCCGACGGCCGCGTCAGCGCCATCGAGGACGTCATGCCGCCGCCCGAACTCGATCTGCCGCGCGAGCCCGTTACCCGCATCTCGGTGTTCATGAATGTCTTCGACGTGCATGTGAACCGGGCGCCTCTCGACGGCCTGATCCGCCGCATTGTTTATGTTCCCGGCGCCTTCATCAATGCCGAACTCGACAAGGCCAGCGAGGACAACGAGCGTCAGGCCCTGACGCTGGAACTCGACGGCGGCCAGCGCATTGGCGTCGTGCAGATCGCCGGGCTGATCGCCCGCCGCATTGTGAAATTTGTCAATGAAGGCGACCGCCTTCTCGCCGGTCAGCGCTTCGGCCTGATCCGTTTCGGCAGCCGTGTCGACGTTTATCTGCCGAAGGGGGTGAAGTCGCTCGCCTGCGTCGGTCAGCGCGCCTTGGCCGGTGAAACGGTATTGGCCGACCTTGCCGCCGCCGAACCCGAACGCAGCGGGCGCAAGGCCTGATGGCCGAGGACGAAGTAACGGGGACGGCAGCAACAGCGCCGCCGTCGCGTTTCGGCAAGGTGCCGGTGCGCTATCTTCTGCCCAACCTCATCACCCTGCTGGCTCTGTGCAGCGGTATCACGGCAATCAGGCTCGCCATAGAGGGCCGCTATGAACTGGCGGTCGGTGCCGTCATCATCGCCGTGGTGCTCGACGCCGTTGATGGGCGGCTGGCGCGGTTCCTGAAAGGCACCTCGCGCTTTGGCGCCGAACTCGACAGTCTCGCCGACTTCGTGAATTTCGGTGTGGCGCCGGCCATGCTCATCTATCTGTGGTCGCTCAATTCGCTGCACACGGCGGGCTGGGTCATCGCCCTGGTGCTGGCCATCTGCTGCGCGCTTCGTCTGGCCCGCTTCAACGTGGCGCTCGATGATCCCGACAAGCCGGCGTGGGCAGGGGGCTTCTTTACTGGTGCTCCGGCACCGGCGGGGGCTGGCCTGGCACTGGCGCCGATGTATCTGGGTTTTCTCGGGCTCGTTGACGACGGGCATAAATACGCCATCCTTGTCGGCCCCTATGTGGTGGCCGTGGCGCTGCTGATGGTCAGCCGTATCCCGACGTTTTCCGGCAAGAACATGGGCAGCTGGATTGCCCGCGAAATGGTGCTGCCGATTCTGGGTCTCGGCGCCTTCGCCATCATCATGCTGATCGCCTTTCCGTGGGAAACGCTTTCGGCGCTGGCCATCACCTACCTCGTCCTGATCCCCATCGGCATGCGCTCCTACAGGCGGCACAAGCGCAAGGACGTGCGCGATGCGGCGGGGACTTAGACCGTCACCCCAGCACCCCCGCCAGATCGGTGATCAGATCGCCGCCGTCCTCGATCCCCACCGACAGCCTGAACACACCATCGCCCGCATACTCGCGATAGCGCTGCAAGTTTGCCGCGTCGTGGCGGAAGGTTGATTTCTGGATATCGTCGGTGCCGATCCAATAGATCAGGCTGCGGATGTGGCCGAGCGAAACGGCGTAGTGGATGATCTGCAGTTGCTTCACCATGCGCGCCGCGATCCCGGGGCCGGGGCGTTTGGTCTGGAAGGTCATCATGCCGGAGAAATTCGCCATCTGGCGCCGCGCGATGTCATGCTGGGGATGTGACGCCAGTCCCGGATAGAAGACGCGCGAAACGGCCGGATGATTTTCCAGGAACCCTGCCACCTGCAAAGCCGCCTCCTGATGGGCGCGCATGCGGATCGGCAAGGTGCTGGCGCCGCGCAGGATGAGCCAGGCGTTGAAAGGCGACAGTACGCCACCGAAATGCACACTCGCTTCCAGATTGAGGGCCGCGAGATCGGCCTGGCGTCCGATGACGGCACCCCCCATGGCATCGCCGTGGCCACCAATATATTTGGTGAGCGAGTGCATGACAAAGTCGGCGCCGAGTGCCAGCGGCTTGGTGGCCATCGGTGTCGCATAGGTGGAATCAACCGCCACATCGCGCACGCCGGCATCATGGGCAAGCGTGCTCAGCAAGGCGATGTCGCAGATTTTCATCGTCGGATTGGCCGGCGTTTCGAGCCACAGCATTTTTGTATTTCGGCGGATGGCGGCTGCCACCTCTTCGGGCCGCGACACGTCAACAAAGGACGCGGTGATGCCAAAGCGGGGCAGGGTATCGCGCGCCAGTTCGGCGATGCCGACATAATTGGCGTCGGGCAGGATGATGTGATCACCGGCACTCAGCCGCCCGCAGATCAACGCATGGGCCGCCGCCACGCCGGAAGCGAAAGCCAGGGATGCTTCGCCGCCCTCCAGTGCTGACAATTTATCCTGTAACTGCTTCACCGTGGGACTTGAGACCCGGCTATAGACGAAGCCGCCGTAGCCCTGTTCGTCGCGGGCGGAGAACCCCGTCACTTCCTCAGGCGCGTAGGTCACCGACATCACCAGATTGGGCGAGGAAGCCCGCGTCACCGGATCGACATGCTCGCCGCCATGAACGGCCAATGTCTCCGGCCGCCACTGCCCATTGCTTCCGCTTGCTGTCACGCGCTGCTCCCTGCTTCACATCGACTCATTCTCGCCTATGATGCGGGCGGGCACACGAATCTGCAACACGGGCGGGCAGGAGACGGACGGCGGCATGACGGATTGGGAGCAACCGCACTGGAGCGGCAGGCCACAGCCGCGCGCCGACGCCAAGCCGAAGCTCAAGCCCGGCGTCTTTGCCAAGCTCGCCCGCTTTTGCGCCAGCCATCACATGGTGGTGCTGGCGCTGTTCCTGATTGCCGCGCTGCTGGCCGGCGGTTTTGCCGCCGTGACGCTGACGGTTGATCCCGATGCCTCGCCGCAGATCAATTTCGATCCGCAGACCGAAGCCGCGCGCCTCAATCTGCGCCAGCATTTTCCAGCAGCCGGCTCGTCCTTTGTGGCGCAGGTCACTGGCAGCGACAGCGGCTCTACCCGCAACACGGCGCTGGCCATTGCCGCGGCCTTGCAGAAAACCGATGGCCTCTACAGCAGCGCCTTCGTTCCCGGCAGCGGAGATTTCTATGACCGCTATGGCATCGTATTCCAGGATGCACCCGAACTTGAAGTGCAGGTGGCGCTCGCCCTGCAGATGCAGCCGCTCTATCAGGCCCTGGTGGCGGCACCTGATATCCAGGGCCTGACCGCTCTGGTCGTCGAGATCGGCCGCTCTATCCTGCAGGGCCGCTCGCCACCCGGCCTCGAAGGCCTGCTCAGCGCCACCGCCCAGACGGTCGAGGGCGAGATTGCAGGCAAGCCCCAACCCGTCGACTGGCCCAGGCTGGCGGGCCTCACTGCCGAAACGCGAAGCCTGCGCTGGTTCGTCATCGCCACCCCGCTGCCCGGTGCCGAGCGCCAGGCCGCAGCCTTGGCGCGCCAATTGACTGCTCCGGTGGCGGGCATCACCTGGCTGTGGCCCAGCCAGTCGCTTGGCGTGTCGCCCGATCCCATGCGCGACCTGGCTGTGCCCGCCGGACTGGCGGCACTTTCGGTTCTGACCATTCTGGCTGCCGGTCTGGGCTCCATCCGCTTTGCGCTGCCGGTGGTGCTGGCCACTCTGGTGACGCTGTGCCTTGCGGCAGGTGCTGCGGCGGCGATCAGTCCGCATCTTGATGGCGTGACATGGTCCTTTGCCAGCGCCGTGCTTGCCCCCTCACTGATGCTCAACATCTGTCTGGTGCTGGCCCATGTGCAGGCCCGCCAACGCGGCAGCGGGGTTCGCCATGCCATCATGCTGGCCGCCCACCGCCGCGGCGGCCTGCTGGTGACGCTGGCCTCGATCTTCGTGGCCTTCTGGTTGTCGTGGATGGTGCGCCAGATTCCCTCACTCGCCAGTTTCTCGGTCATCGCACTTATCGGCACCGCCATTGCCTTGCTGACCACACTCACCGTGGTGCCAGCCGCACTCGCCGCCTTCGACCGCGACGATGCGCCAGTCGACATCCACTGGCTCGATGCCGCCATTGCCGGAAGCGCCTCGACTCACAGCCGCAACATTGGACAAGTCGCCAGCATGCTGGTGATCGCGGCAGGCGTGTTCTGCGCCATCTTCCTGCCCGGCGTCAGGCTCGGCGAAAAACTCGACCGCTTCGATCCGCCGGTGATGCTCGATACGCCCGATGCCCGCGGCGCCATCCATGTCATCACGGCACCGGGCGAGGCGGCGGGCGCCGTGGTCCAGCAACTGGCGGGCCTGCCGGACGTCGGCGCCATCCGCTGGATCGAGCAGTTCATGCCCGCCAGTGCGGCGGACAAGACCGGTCTGCTGCGGGCTCTCGACGGATTTCTGGCACTGCCGCCCAACCAGCGCCCGCCCGCCGATGCCGCAAGCCTCGAGACCGCTTTCGCCGAGTTGAAGAGGGCTCTGCAACTTATCGCTGGAAACCCCGCCACCGGCGACGGCTTGCGCGAGGCGGCCCAGCGCCTGCGCCGCGCCCTTGGCCTTTATGCCGATCCGGTCCCGCCTTCACCAGGACAAGTCCTCAGCCTCGAGGATGCCATTTTTGGCGGCATGCCAAGGCTGGCCCAGGCCGCCGGCCAGTTGGCGAAACTGTCTGCACCGCAACTTTCCGATCTGCCGCCCGACCTCCGCAGCCTCTACGTCGCGGGCGATGGGTTGTGGCTCGTCGAAGTAATGCCCAAGCCAAACGTCAGTACACTGAACTTTGCCGCCGCCGTGCGCAAGCTGATGCCGCAAGCCTCGGGCGAGCCGATCCTGGCACTGGTGCGCAACGAGATCATGCACCACGAAAGCGGCATTGCGTTTGCCGCCGCGCTGACCGCCGCCATGATCCTGGGCTTTGCCGCCTTGCGTGGCATCGGGCCGTGGCTTCTTACCCTGCTTCCGGCGGTTTTTTTCTTCACCCTGGGCGGCGCCTTCATGGTGAGCCTCGGGCTGGCGCTGAACGCCGCCATGCTGGCCGGTGTCTGTACCACCGCGGCCCTGTCAATCGCCTCGGCGATCCTGCTGGCCGAAGGTGCCGGAGACGATCACGAATTTGATGGCACGGCGCGCGCCATGGCCTTTCGTGCCTCACTCCTGCCCATCCTCGTTCTGGCCGGCACGGTGGCGCCGCTGGCCCTGTCGACCAACCCGCCGGTTGCGGCGTTCGGCAGCGAGATCACCATGTTTCTTGGTCTCGCCTTTGCCATCAACGCCATCCTTGTGCCCGGCTCCGCGCAGTGGCTGCGCCACGCGCTGGCGCGGGCCTGAAGGCGATAATTCCACGAGAGTTGACGCCCGGCGCGACAAAGGTAATGTCCGGTGCTATGCTCGGGAGGCGTAACAAGTGCTCCGGGCTGCAAGCCCCGAGGGGCGAAGAAACAGGGAGTACCAGGCATGACAATGAATTTCAGATCATGGCTCATTGGCTCGACCATGCTGATGATGACCGCCAGCGGCGCTTTCGCCGAAACCGTTCTCAACCGCGGCAATTCCGCCGATCCGGAATCGCTCGATCCGCACAAGACCTCGACCACCTATGAGGCCAACATCCTGCGCGACCTGTTCACCGGCCTCACCGCCCAGGACGCCAAGGCCAATGTCATTCCCGGTGCCGCTGAAAGCTGGGCGAAATCCGCCGACGGCAAGACCTATACCTTCAAGCTGCGCGCCGACGGCAAATGGTCCGATGGATCGCCACTCACCGCCCAGGACTTCGTCTTTTCCTGGCGGCGCCTGGTGAACCCCGAGACCGCCGCCGAATACGCCTATTTGCTGGCGCCGGTGGTCAATGCCGAGGACATCACGGCGGGCAAGAAGAAGCCCGAGGAACTGGGCATCAAGGCCATTGACGACCATAACATCGAAGTGAAGCTCAACGCGCCGACGCCTTATTTCCTCGAAATGCTTACCCACCAGTCGACCTATGCGGTCAGCAAGGCCAATGTCGAAGACAAGGGTGCCGACTTCACCAAGCCCGGCAATCTGGTGTCCAACGGCGCCTACACGCTCGCCGAATTCGTGCCCAACGATCACGTCAAGCTGGTGAAGAACCCGAACTTCTTCGAGGCCGCCAGCGTCAAGATAGACGTTCTCAATTATATCCCGACCGAGGACCGCTCCACCGCCATCAAGCGCTTCGAGGCCGGCGAACTTGACATGAACGACGATATGCCGCTCGAGCAGTTGAACGATCTCAAGGCCAAGTTCGGCGACCAGATCAAGATCGGCCCCTATCTCGGCACTTATTACTATGCCTTCAAGACCACCAAGGCGCCATGGGACAATGTCAAGCTGCGCCATGCCATTTCGGAAGCCATCGACCGCGATTACCTGGCCGAGAAGGTCTGGCAGAACTCGATGATCCCGGCCTACTCCTTCGTGCCGCCGGGTATCACGGGTTACGAGACCCGCACCATCGAATATGCCGAAAAATCGCAGCTCGACCGCGAGGATGAGGCCAAGAAGGTGCTGGCCGAACTGGGCTATGGCCCGGACAAGCCGCTGAAGATGGAAATCCACTACAACACCTCGGAGAACCACAAGAACACCGCGGTCGCCATTCAGGAGCAGTTGAAGCCGCTCGGTATCGAGGTGACGCTGCTCAACACCGACACCAAGACGCATTATGGTCTGCTCGAGCAGCATGGTGACTTCGATATCGCCCGCGCCGGCTGGATCGCCGACTACAAGGATCCGGAAAACTTCCTGGCCCTGTGCAAGACCGGCACCGGCAACAACTACGCCGAATACAGCAACAAGGACTACGACGGCCTGATGGCCAAGGCGGCCGCCGCGGCCGATCCGGCCGAGCGTATGAAAGCCCTGTCGGATGCCGAGGGTGTGGGCGTTGCCCGCGACCTCTGCGTCGTACCGCTGCTTTATTACAGCTACCACAGCATCGTCTCGCCCAAGGTCAAGGGCTGGGAAGCCAACGTCATGGACGTTCATCCCACCCGCTTCATGAGCAAGGAATAGTCCGTTCACGGATGAAAGCCGCCGCGGTGTATTGCACCGGGGCGGCTTGGTCCCTCATGACGTGGAGTTGAGCGCATGTTGCGCTATGTTTTCCGGCGGCTGCTGACCGCCATTCCAACGCTGTTCGTGATCGTCACGATCTCGTTTTTCCTGATGCGCGTCGCCCCCGGTGGCCCCTTCAATCAGGAAAAGGGATTGAACCCGGTGATCAAGGCCAATCTCGACCGCATGTATCATCTCGACGAGCCGCTGTGGCGGCAGTATTTCCGCTATCTCGGCGATCTGCTGCGCGGCGATTTCGGCCCCAGCTATACCTCTCCCGATTTCACCGTGGCCGAGAAATTCGCAGCCGCACTGCCCTATTCGATCCAGCTTGGCAGCGTGGCCCTCATCCTGGCGCTGATCTTCGGGTCCATTCTCGGCATCGTCGCGGCCCTCAACCAGAACCACACGGCGGACTACGCGGTGATCGCCACGGCGACGGCGGGATCGACGATACCAACTTTTGTGATTGCCCCGCTGTTTCAGTTGTTCTTCGCGCTCGGCCTCAAGTGGTTTCCGGTTGGCGGCTGGGGCGATGGCGCGCTGCTCAACAAGGTGGGGCCGATCATCGTGCTGATGCTGCCGCAACTGGCCATCGTCGCCAGGCTGATGCGCGGCTCGATGATCGAGTCGCTGCGCTCCCATCACATCCGCACCGCCCGCGCCCTTGGGCTTTCAAACTACTCGGTGATCATCCGCCACGCCATGCGCGGCGCACTGCTGCCGATTGTCTCCTACGCCGGGCCAGCCGCCGCCGCATTGCTGACTGGATCGATCATCGTCGAAACCATCTTCGCCATTCCCGGCATTGGCCGCGAATTCGTGCTGGGGGCGCTCAACCGCGACTACACGGTGGTGATGGGCACCGTGGTGCTGATCGCCGTGTTCACCATCCTGTTCAATCTGATCGTCGATGTTCTCTATGCCGTGGTCGATCCGCGGGTGCGCTATGACTGACGCGGTATCACGAGTGGACAAGGGCCGCTCCCTGTGGCGGGATGCGTGGAGCAGGCTGAAGATCAACCGCGCCGCCATGGTCAGCATCTATTATCTGCTCTTCATGATCGTGCTGTGCATCGCCGGCCCATGGTTCACGCCGCACAGTTTCAGCACCATCTACCAGGATTACAACCGTGTGCCGCCGAGCTTCGGACCCTATCCCAAGGCGGAAGGTATCGACACCGCAGTCAAGGATGCGGTGCGCCGCGCCCGGCTGGAACTCTCGGGTTGGGAGGATCGCCAAGGCAAGATCCTCATCACCGTGACCTCCGCCAAGCCCATCGACAAGCGGGTGATCCAGTATATCGACCGCTCCGACGTCTTTGAGAACACCCAGATCGGTGAAGTTTCGGATGACGGCATGAAGATGGTGATGAACGCCGATATCCGGCCCATGTATTTCTATTTTGGCACCGACAATTCCGGCCGCGATCTGCTGACCCGCACGCTGATTGCCGGCCGCGTGTCGCTGTCGATCGGGCTGTTGGCGGGGCTGGTCGCCGTGGTCATTGGTGTTCTCTATGGCGCTGCGGCGGGTTTTCTCGGCGGGAAGACTGATGAGGTGCTGATGCGCATCGTCGACATTCTCTATTCGCTGCCCTTCATCTTCTTCGTCATCATGCTGGTGGTGTTCTTCGGACGCAACTTCGTGCTGATGTTCCTGGCGGTTGGCGCGGTTCTATGGCTCGACATGGCGCGCATTGTGCGTGGGCAAGCGCTGTCCATCAGAAGGCAGGAATATGTCCAGGCGGCGGAGGCGCTTGGCGTCACCCGCACCGGCATCCTGCTGCGCCATGTGGTGCCCAACCTGCTGGGGCCGGTGGTCATCTATATGACCCTGCTGGTGCCGCAGGTCATCATCCTTGAAAGTTTTCTTTCCTATCTGGGGCTTGGCGTGCAGGAACCGATGGCCAGCTGGGGCGTGCTGATCGCCCAGGGCGCCAACAATATTCCCGGCGCCAACTGGCTGCTGGCGTTTCCGTCCTTCTTCCTGATCTCCACGCTGTTCGCGCTGAATTTCGTCGGTGACGGGTTGCGCGACGCGCTCGACCCGAAGGACCGCTGACCATGGCCGATCCCATCCTTACGCTCAAGGACGTCAAGGTCCGCTTCCAGACACTCGATGGTCCGGTGGATGCGGTGAAAGGTGTCAGCCTGCATGTGGCGGCGGGCGAGACCGTGGCGATTGTCGGCGAGTCGGGATCCGGCAAGAGCCAGCTGATGATGGCCACCATGGGGCTGCTGTCCTCCAACGGTGAATCGCGCGGCTCGGCCGACTACCGTGGCACCAATCTGCTGGCCATTTCCAAGTCCGAACTCAATACCATCCGTGGACGGAAGATCACCATGATCTTCCAGGAGCCGATGACTTCGCTTGATCCGCTCTACACCATCGGCGGCCAGCTGATGGAGCCGATCATGCACCACCAGAAGCTGGGTGCGGGAAAAGCGCGTGAGCGGGCCATCGCCATGCTGCGGCTGGTGCGCATCCCCGAGCCCGAGCGCCGCATGGGGTCTTATCCGCATGAGATGTCGGGCGGCCAGCGCCAGCGCGTGATGATCGCCATGGCGCTCGCCAATGACCCCGACCTGCTCATTGCCGATGAGCCGACAACGGCGCTTGACGTCACCATCCAGGCGGAAATTCTCGAACTGATGGCCGGGCTGCAAAAGCGCCTGGGGATGGGCATGGTGTTCATCACCCACGACCTCAACATCGTGAAGCGCATTGCCCACCGCGTCTATGTGATGCGTTACGGCGAGGTGGTTGAGGAGGGCGAGACGGCGGCGATCTTCGCCAACCCCAAACATCCCTATACCAAGGCGCTGCTTGCAGCCGAGCCAACCGGCCGCAAGGCGCCGCCCAAGGCCAATGCCCCGCGCATCCTTGATGGCACTGACGTGCGCGTGACCTTCAAGATCGGCGGCGGCTTTCTCTCCGGCCCGCCGATTGCGCTCAAAGCCGTGGACCGCGTGTCGGTGTCGCTGCGCCAGGGCCAGACCATCGGCATCGTCGGTGAATCGGGTTCGGGCAAGTCGACGCTGGCGCGCGCCCTGTTGCGCCTGCTGCCCAGCGAAGGGGCGATCAATTTCAATGGCCGCAACATCGCCAATCTCGACCGCGAGGCCATGCGCCCGCTGCGCCGCGAGTTGCAGGTGGTGCTGCAAGACCCCTTCGGCTCGCTCAGCCCGCGCATGAC
>JBKJQD010000124.1:0-3592 GCA_046594125.1 Aestuariivirga sp. | reverse complement strand
GATGATAGCCACCAATGGTATATATCATTTCATCGCGAGATTTCAAAGAAGCTAAGGCCCCGAACAGCTCACCGCCCAGGCGCCGATGCCCGGCATGTGCAGCGTGCCGCCGCTGACCACGTCGCCGTCCACGCTCACCTTGAACAGGCGCAGGCTGGCGACGATGGCGTCCATCTTGTCGTCGGTCGCGTCGATCCATATCTGCTCGGCCGTCTCGAAGGCTTGGCCCTTGGTGATCAGGGGCACGCCATCACCGCCGCGCGTTGACCATTTCTTGCCCTTGACCTCGATTTCAATGGCGTCGACGGCGATGACCTGCATCGAACCCAGCAACACACGGAATTCGACATCCTCACCGCCGGAACAAACCACCCATTCGGTGGCCCGCGCAGGCAGGGCCAGCCCAAGGAAGATCACCCCGGCGGCGAGAATGGCTCGCATTACTTCGCGTCCGCCGCCACCTGCATTTTGGCGATCTTGTCGGGTTCGCGTACCGGTTCGCCGCGCTTGATGGTGTCAACAACCTCCATGCCGCCGGTCACCTGGCCCCACACCGTATACTGGCGGTCGAGAAAGCTGGACTCGCCGAAGCAGATGAAGAACTGGCTGTTGGCCGAGTCCGGGCTCTGCGAGCGGGCCATGGAACAGGTGCCGCGCACATGCGGTTCCTTGGAGAATTCCTGCTTGAGGTTCGGCTTCTTGGAGCCGCCGGTGCCGGTGCCGGTGGGATCGCCGCCCTGGGCCATGAAGCCTTCGATGACGCGGTGGAAAACCACGTTGTCATAGAAGCCGTCGCGCGCCAGCGCCTTGATGTGGGCCACATGGCCGGGCGCCAGATCGGGGCGCAGCGCGATGGTGACGCGGCCCTTGGCCTCGCCCTTGGCATTGGCGATATCGAGGAACAGGGTGTTTTCGGGTTCAGCCATTATTGCACCGTCACTTTGGTCATCTTGTCGGGGTTGGCGGGCGGTTCGCCCTTTTCGATCTTGTCGACGCAGGCCATGCCTTTATCGTCCACCTGTCCCCACACGGTATATTGCCCGTCGAGGAAGCCGCCGTCGGCAAGCATGACGAAGAACTGGCTGTTGGCGGAGTTCGGGTCCTGGCTGCGCGCCATACCGGCAACGCCGCGGGCATAGTGTTCCTTGCTGAATTCGGCAGCCAGATCGGGCTCCTTGGAGCCGCCGGTGCCGGTGCCGGTCGGATCGCCGGTCTGGGCCATGAAGCCGTCGATCACCCGGTGGAAGACGATGCCATTGTAGAAGCCCGCCGCCGCCAGCTTGCTGATCTGCGCCACATGCCTGGGCGCCAGATCGGGCCGGAGCTTGATGTCGAAGGCACAGTTCTTGGAGGTCTCGACATGCAGCATTTCCGCCGCAAGTGCCGGAGTGGCGAGCACGGCCACCGCCAACGCCGCAAGGCCCAGTTTCTTGATCATGATGACTCCCTTGGTTGTCAAACCCGTTCCTGAAGGCAGCGCGGGAAAATGTCAATGCGATGAGCAATGGGTGGTTCCCGGCGGGGGACTGTCATCGGTCACGAAAATATGCGACATATTCTCGCGTTTACCGGGACAGGAGGGTGCCGCCATGCAGATTTCCGCGTTGGACCATGTTTCGCTCGTGACCAGCGACCTTGAACGGTCCATCATCTTCTACCGCGATGTCTTCAAGCTGAAGCGGATCGGCAGGCCGGCCTTCAAGAGCAGTGGCGCCTGGATGGCGTCGGGGACACTGGAAATCCATCTCACGATAAATCCTGACGGACATTTGCGGCCGGCCCCGCACATCGATACGGGCGATATTCATTTCGCGGCGCGCGTTGCCGATTTTCAAGCGGCCGTGAAACATCTCGAAATTCTGGGATTCAGCGACAAACTGCCCGACGGTGACCGCAAACGTCTGGCCTTCCGGCTCGACGGCCCGGCCCCCTACAAGCAGCTCTACCTGCTCGATCCCGACAATCACCTGATCGAGATCAACGACGCCCCGGTCAAGGTGTCTTGAGCGCTTCGGCCATCACCGCCTGGGCTTCTTTCGGGATGAAGAGCGTGATGTCGCCGCCCATCCTGGCGATCTGCTTGACGAGTGACGAAGCAATCATGCGGGTGGCGGGCGAGGCGGCGAGGAACACGGTTTCGATATCGGGTGCCATGGCGCCGTTCATCTGGCCCATCTGTACTTCATAGTCGAAATCGCTGGCGTCACGCAGGCCGCGGATGATGAGGCCTGCATGGTGGCGCCGCGCGGCATCGACCGCCAGACCATCGAAGGTTGCCACCTGGATTTTCATGCCTGTATGTTCGGTGATCGGCTTGGTCACCACTTCCAGCAGGTGGATGCGGGTATCGGCATCGATTAACGCCTGCTTGCCGTGATGCACGCCAACGCCCAGAATCAGCTTGTCGACCAGACGAGCCGAACGCGCGATGATGTCGAGATGCCCGAAGGTGACGGGATCGAATGAGCCGGGATAGAAGCCAGTGCGCGCCATAGTGCTTTATCGTCCTAGCGGCTCTTCAGCGCAAGCCACACGCCGCCAATTGTGAGGCACAGGCCACTGACGATGTCGATGGCCCTCACCCGCGACCTGGAAAGGAACTGCCCCGCCTTGCCCGCCGCCAGCGCATAACAGCAATCACCCACCAGGGCGATGGCCGCGAAGGTCAGACCCAGTGTCAGAAGCTGCCGGGAGTAATCGCCGCCGGAAGAAATGAAAGGCGGAATGAGCGCCCCGAACAGCACCAGCATCTTGGGATTTGACATGATGACGATGAAACCTTGCAGGAAAAAACTGCCCTTGGGCCTCGCCCGGCCGGCGGCGATTGCCAGGTCGCCCTTCGACAGCAGCAGCTTGATGCCGAGCCACACGAGATAGGCGGCACCAGCATAGCGCAGAACATCGAACCAAATCCCCATGAGTTCAACCGCCGCGCCAAGCCCCGCCACCGCGATAACCAGCCAGATCGCCACGCCCGCCTGGGTGCCAGCCACATTGAGCAAACCGGCGCGTGGGCCATATCGCAGGCTGTTGGCAATGATAACCGTTACCGTGGGGCCCGGCACGATGGCCAGCGCCGTGGCGGCGGCACAGAAGGCGAGATAGGATTCGAGTGTCATGGGAAGGTTCCTACGGGGCGTCCAGAATGGTTCCCGCAATGGTGCAAGATATGGCAAAAGACATGAAACTTGATGTCAGGTTCACCCCTGCAATTGTTGTGGCGCCTGCCGGCACCACGGAGCCGAAGTTTTCATGATGAACCGCACGACTGATACCTTTGCCAGGGGCCTCGGCCGCCAAAATCGGAAAGCGGTGATGACCAGTCACAGGACACATTGCGGACTGTGAGGGTCTTGCCAATTGCAACCGCTGTAAACTTGACAGCGCAAATCGACGTGTTGGATCAAAAATCTGTCTTGGTTTCAAAGTAGTTCTTGCCGGTTATGGTCAGCGACAGCCACGGCAACGCTGACCATAACTGGAAAGAATTACTTTGAAACCAAGTCTGGTGGTTGCTCCAACACGGCGGTTTGCGCTGTCAAGTTTACAGCGGTTGCAATTGGCAAGACCCTCACAGTCCGCAATGTGTCCT
>JBKJQD010000100.1:0-14462 GCA_046594125.1 Aestuariivirga sp. | reverse complement strand
ACCGCGCCACCAGATCATCATAACGCCCGCCACCACCGACCGAGCCGAAGCGGACAGGCCTTCCGTTTTCATCCGTAGTCGGAATAAGAAGTTCGCATTCGAAGACAGGACCGGTGTAATATTCGAGGCCGCGCACTAGAGAGTGATCGATCACAATACAATCCGGATAGCCTGCTTTGGCAAACATTCGTTGCATTTGCATCAATTCGGCGGCTCCTTCTCGGCCAACTGTCGTCTCATAGGCTGCCACGTTCAGCGCTATGTTCAGTACTTGCTCCGGAGAAGGGTCATCGCTTGGTAATTCCAGAACAACTCTGCCGCCTGTTTCAAGTCTCAGATTTCGCACCAGCGCATCAATTTTGTCGGTGGCCAACCCGGCCCCATTGGTGAAGTCACCGCTTTCGTCACGGCGTCCGGGGCCTAACAATAACTTGACGCCTTCAACTCCGAATTTGTCTAGTTTGTCAATTGCACGAAATACAGCAAGTTTCGTATGGCTAAACTCCGGGCCTGAAATCCCGATTACTTCAAGGACCGCGTCCAACGATTTACGATTGTTAACTTTTATAACGAAGTCCTCGCGCTCGATCCCCAACGCCTCCATCGTATCCGCCGCCATCATGCACACCTCCGCGTCGGCGGCGGGGCTGGCGCTGCCGACTGTATCGGCGTCGAACTGCATGAACTGGCGGTAGCGGCCCGGTCCCGGTTTTTCGTTGCGGAACACCCAGCCCTGGCGGTAGCTGCGATAGGGGGTGGGCAATTTCTGCTGGTTCTCGGCGACGTAGCGGGCCAGTGGCGCTGTCAGGTCATAGCGCAGGCTCAGCCATTGCTCGTCGTCGTCCTGGAAGGAAAACACCCCGGCGTTGGGGCGGTCCTGGTCGGGCAGGAATTTGCCCAGCGCGTCGGTATATTCGATGAAGGGCTGCTCCACCGGCTCGAAGCCATAGGATTCGTAGACCTGCTGAATGGTTCCCAGCATCTTGCGAAGCCCGCGGATTTCGTCCGGGGGTATGTCGCGGAAGCCCTTGGCGGCGCGGGCCTTGGGGCGGTGGTCTTTGGTCATGGTACACTCGCGGAATTTTGCGAGGCTTGTAGTTGATCAAGGCAGCAGGGGCAACCTTCATCCCCCTCCCCCTCGTGGGGAGGGGTTAGGGGTGGGGGGTGGCAGGCGCCCCGACTCGCGGACCCCCACCCCTGCCCCTCCCCACAAGGGGGAGGGAAAACAAACTACTTATCCCTGACCACCGTCTGGAACTGTTCACCCAATCCGTCGATGCCGAGCCTCATGGTGTCGCCGGGTTTCAGGAAGCGCTGCGGCTTCATGCCCATGCCGACGCCCGGCGGCGTGCCGGTGGTGATGATATCGCCCGGCATCAGGGTGAAGAATTCCGAGAGATAGGCGACGATGAAGGCCACGCCATAGACCATGGTGGCGGTAGAGCCGTCCTGGACGCGTTTGCCGTTCAGTTCCAGCCAGAGGTGGAGCTTCTGCGGGTCCTTGACCTCATCCGCCGTCACCAGCCAGGGGCCGATAGGGCCGAAGGTGTCGTAGCCCTTGCCCTTGGTCCATTGCCCGGAGCGTTCGATCTGGAATTCGCGTTCGGACACGTCGTTGATGGTGCAATAGCCGGCCACATGGGCCATGGCATCCTTCTTCTTGATGTTCTTGGCGCGGGTGCCGATGATGACGCCGAGTTCCACTTCCCAGTCCGACTTCTTGGACTTGGGCGGAATGGTCACGTCGTCATTGGGGCCACAGATGCAGCTCACATGCTTGGTGAAGAGGATCGGCTCGGGCGGCACGGTGAGACCCGATTCGGCGGCGTGGTCCGAGTAGTTCAGGCCGATGGCGATGAATTTCTGCGGATTGGCAACGCAAGGCCCGATGCGCGGCTTGCCCTTCACCAGCGGCAGCGACTCCGGCTTGATCTTGCGCAGGCGGGCAAGGCCCTTGGGCGAAATCGTATCGCCGCCGATGTCGGCGATGATGCCCGACAGGTCGCGCAGCTTGCCGTCCTTGTCGAGCAGGCCTGGTTTTTCCTTGCCCTTCGGGCCGTAACGCAGAAGTTTCATGTGCCATCCCCTGTTGATGCTGACGGGTGCCAGCGCGATTCATATCCGCCGCGCAAAATGACGATGATTGACGGCGCTGTCAAAAGCCTTCCGCGCATGGCGGGGGTGCGGATGAGTTTTTCCGTATAGCCGGCGAAGGACCAGCGCAGGAGATGGGGGCCTTTGATAGCGAAAGCGGCACCTTCGATGTCGATCATGGCGCCATCGGGAAGATCCCCTTCTGCCATCGGCAGAGGCGACGTGAGGCGCTCGCCATGCAGTTGCCGGTCGAAGTCATCGACTTTCACATCGCCGAGAAAGCGCTTCGCTTCGGCGCGGCGGCAGAAGAAGCAGGGGCGGTGGCCGGCCGCCAGGGCGGTCACCTCGTCGAGGAAGAACAGCGAGGTGTAGCCCCGGCCCATCGCCTCGTGCTGCATATTCTTGTAATGGAGATCGCAGCATATCCAGTGACGGGTTGCCCAGCGGCGCTTGCCGAGTGTCTGGTCATCGCGGTGAAATTTTCCGCCGCGATTGCCGAGCATGGTGCCGCGTTCGGGCGTGGCCTGTAACCGCCCCCAGGGGTCGACGCGGTTTTGCAGCGTCATTTTTTGGCCGGCGCGGATTCCGAGCAGCCCGCCGCGCCGAAGGGGTTATCCTTGTCGCAGGACGAGGCGCGGCGTATGTCGCCGGGATACATGACCGGCTTCCCGCCGCACAGCACCGTGGCGATCACCTTCTTCTTTTTCGAAACCTCGACACCCGCCGAGGTGACGCGATAGCCATAGGCCTTGTTGTCAAAACGCAGCGACCAGTTGTAGACGTTCTTGTCGAAGTAATGGGCAAAACGTAGCACGGCCTTGCCGTCGCGGCGGTCCGCCGGGAAGGACAGATCGGCGGCGGTTTCGGTGCCATAGACATAGCGCACCGACTGGTAGCCGCCCGCCGCGTCGTCGCGTACCGCGCAGACCTCAATGATGTGCTGCTGGTCCTGGGCAATGCAGGAGAACAGGGAAGCCTCGTCATCGGCACAGGCGAAAGCGGGAATCGGCAACAGCATGCTGGACAGAACCGCGATACCCCACAGGCGGGCCTTCCAGTCTTCGCCCCGCGCCAGCGGGGAGAAGAAGGGGACCCATCGCGCCTTCGCGATGGGGGAGATGAGGGGCACCCGGGCATTGCCGCCGGAAGGGACCGGTGGCCCCTCTCCTCGCCCAAGCTCACGCTTGGGTCCCCTTCCTCTCCCCGCTGGCGCGGGGCGAGGACGAGAGGCCCTATCTGACGATAATGACGTGCATGTTTTTCGGACCATGGGCGGGCCTCACGATGGTTTGTTCGATGTCGGCGGTGCGCGAGGGGCCGGAGATCATGTTGACGGTGCGCGGCATCTGGCCCTCGCCCATCCGTACACGGAGTTTCGTCCAGGCTTCCTCGTAACTGGCAAAGAGGTCTTTCATTTCCAGCACGGCGATATGAACCTCAGGCAGGAAGTTCAACGTCGTGGGATTTTCGGGTCCCGATATCTGGATGACGGTGCCGGTTTCGGCAACCCCGGCGAAGGCGTGGGTGACCGAGGCACGGTCGCTGTCGATGGCCGGGCCTTCCAGCACTTCAAGCGCTCCACCGCGATGCCAAGGCAGCGTGGCGATCAACGGATCAGAACCGCGCCGGACGATGGCCGGCAGATTCTGGCCACGCAGATAGTCCGCCACGCAATGCGGCACATCGTTGATATCGGCGATCACCTCCACGGTGCCGCCCACCGCCTGCATCATGCTGGTGAAGACGCCGATGCGGTGCTCGTCATCGCCCTGGCCGCGCTGTGGAATGAGGTTGCGCGGATGTTGCGCGAGGCGGGCCTCGACGGCGGCGCGGCGCGCGGCGTCATCGCCCTTGGCAGTCTTTGAGCGGATGCGGGTGAGTATCTGTTCGCGCGCCGTCATTGGCGGCGCTCCTTCCACATCTGCTGGAAGGTCTTGCCCTGGGGTGCCGGAAAATCTCGTGTCTGCGTCCACGCCGAAGCCAGCGGCACCTTCGACAGGCGGCCCTTGCCGTGGCCCTGATTGCTCAGTACCCGGACAGCGATACGGGTGGCGAACTGGTAGAGCTTCGGGCGTTTGGCGAAAAAGGCCCAGACGCCCATGCCCCAGCGCATCGAGACGGGTTGCAGATGCTTTTCAAATTCCTTCTCGCGCCAGTGCCGCAGCATCTTGGGCAGCGGAATGCGCATCGGGCAGACTTCCTCGCAGCGGCCGCAGAAGGTCGAGGCATTGGGCAGGTGCCTGGCCTTCTCGATGCCGATGATGGCGGGCGTCACCACCGCGCCGATTGGACCGGGATAGACCCAGCCATAGGCATGGCCGCCCACCGCCTGATAGATCGGGCAATGATTGAGGCAGGCGCCGCAGCGGATGCAGCGCAGCATGTCCTGAAACTCCGTACCCAGAACATTGGAGCGGCCGTTGTCGAGGATGACGACGTGATATTCCCCTGGGCCATCGGGATCACCTTCGCGGCGCGGACCGGTGGAGAACGTGGTATAGTTGGAGAAATCCTGTCCCGTCGCCGAACGCGCCAGCACCCGCAGGATCGTCGTGGTGTCCTCCAGCGTCGGCACGATCTTCTCGATCGAGGCGATGACGATATGCACTTTCGGCAAAATCTGGGTGAGATCGCCGTTGCCCTCGTTGGTGACGATGATCGAGGTGCCGGTTTCAGCAACGAGGAAGTTGGCCCCCGTGATGCCGACATCGGCGGTCAGATATTTCTGGCGCAGCACCTGGCGGGCTTCCTCCACCATGGTGGGGATTTCCGACAGGTCGCGATTGGGATCGAGATGGGTATGGGCCTTGCGGAAGTCGGCTTCGACCTGGTCGCGCGTCAAGTGAATGGCAGGGGCAATGATGTGGCTGGGGCGTTCGCCGCGCAGCTGGATCAGGTATTCGCCGAGATCGGTTTCGACCGGCGTATGGCCCGCCTCCGCGAGATATTTGTTGATGTCGATCTCTTCCGAGATCATCGATTTGCCCTTGGTGACGATCCTGGCATTCACCCGCTTGCAGATGCCGAGAATGGCGGCGCGGGCCTCCTCGGCGGTGGCGGCCCAATGGACGTGGCCACCGGACTCGGTCACCTTCTTCTCATAATGTTCGAGGTAGAGATCGAGATGGGCCAGCACATGGTCTTTGATGTCGCGGGCCTGGTCGCGCAGCGCATCGAATTCGGGCAGCGCGTCACGCGCCTTGGCGCGCTTGGATACGAAATGCGGCCCGGTGTCGGTCATCGCCTGCTGCAGGGAAGCGTCGGCAAGCGCCTTGGCCGTATTGGCGGGGAAAGTTTGCGTATAGGCTTCCATCACTCGGCCTCGGCAATGGGTGCGGTGGCCATGTCGCCGGCCAGTACTTCGGCGATGTGGCGGACCTTCACGGGGCTGCCCTGACGCTTCAGCTTGCCCGCCATGTTCATCAGGCAGCCCAAGTCGCCGGCGATCAGCGTGTCGGCGCCAGTGGCGGCGATGGCCTTCAGCTTCTTCTCCAGCATCTTGTCCGAGATGCCGGGGTACTTCACGCAGAAGGTGCCGCCGAAGCCGCAGCAGACCTCGGCGTCCTCCATCTCGCGCAAGGTTACGCCTTGAACCGAGGCGAGGAGCATGCGCGGTTCCTTCTTGATGCCGAGTTCGCGCAGGCCCGAACAGCTGTCGTGGTAGGTGGCGCGGGCCGCGAACCGGGCCTCGAGTTTTTTCACCTTCATGACGCGGGTCAGGAATGACACCAGCTCATGGCTGCGCGACGCCAGCTCGACCGCCGCCGCATGGTCAACGGAGCCTTCCTGGAAGAGTTCGGGATAGTGCTTGATGATCATGCCGCCACAGGAACCGGACGGCGCCACGACATAGTCAAAGCCCGCGAAGGCGGCAATCACATTGCGGGCGAGATCGCCTGCCGTCTTGCGGTCGCCGGAATTGAAGGACGGCTGGCCGCAACAGGTCTGGGCTTCCGGCACCTCAACACCGCAACCGGCGTCCTCCAGCAGCTTCACAGCGGCAAAGCCGATGGATGGCCTGATCATGTCGACAAGGCAGGTGACGAAAAGTCCAACGCGCGGGCGGGTTTCAGACATACGACCTCAAGACGATAACGGGAGCCAGCGTTTTGCCAGCGCCAGCCTCGCCCCGCAAGCCGTTTCAGCCCTATATCTTGGTCTTGAGGTATGCGAGAAGGTCGGCCCGCTCATCTTCCTTCTTGAGGCCCGGGAAGGCCATCTTGGTCTTGGGCACCGAGGCCTTGGGGTTTTCGATGTACTTCAGGAAGTTGGCGTCGTCCCAGACGGGGTTTGCGGCGGCGAATTCGGTCATTGCCGCCGAGTAGGCATATCCCGTTGCGGACGCGATCTTGCGGCCGATCAGGCCTTTCAGATGTGGGCCTACCTTGTTGGTTTCGGTATCGGCCGTATGACAGGCCTTGCACTTGTTGAAGACCTTTTCGCCCTTGGCGGCGTCACCATCGGCCAGGGCGGCACCGGCCATGGCGAAAAAGCCGGCGGCGGCGAGAATGAGGGACCTGTGCATTTCGTTCTCCTGGATCATTCGTTGCATTGCGGTTCGATGCGGGGTTATCTCTACCAGCACATACCTATCAGACTTTGCGTTGGATAAAGCTGCGACATCATGCTCACCATGCCCATACCCGATGCGGACGCCATCGCCAGACGTAGCGACATTGCCGCCGCACTGCGCCGCATCGTGCCGGGCGAAGGGGTGATCGAGGCGCCCATCGAGATGCGGGCCTATGAGAGCGACGGGCTTTCGGCCTATCGCCAGATGCCGCTGGTGGTGGTGCTGCCGGAGACCACCGAACAGGTCTCGCAAGTCCTGCGCTTCGCCCACGACAACAACATCAAGGTGGTGCCGCGCGGGGCTGGCACCTCGCTGTCGGGCGGTGCCCTGCCATTGGCCGACGGCATTCTGCTGGGTCTGGCGAAATTCAACCGGGTGCTCGACATCGACTATGGCAACCGCTGCGCGGTGGTCCAGCCGGGCGTCACCAATCTGGCGATCACCAAAGCCGTGGAACACCGGGGCTTCTATTATGCGCCCGATCCCTCCTCGCAGATCGCCTGCTCGATCGGCGGCAATGTGGCGGAGAATTCCGGCGGTGTGCATTGCCTGAAATACGGCCTCACCGCCAATAATGTGCTGGGTATCGAGATGGTGCTGATCACCGGCGAGGTCATCCGGCTCGGCGGCAAGCATCTGGACGCGGAAGGCTATGACCTGCTCGGCATCATGACCGGCTCCGAGGGCCTGCTCGGTGTCGTCACCGAAGTCACCGTGCGCATCCTGCAAAGGCCGGAGACGGCGCGCGCCGTGCTGGTCGGATTTCCAACCAGCATCGATGCCGGGCAATGCGTCGCCGACATCATTTCGGAAGGAATAATTCCGGGCGGCATGGAAATGATGGACCAGCCCGCCATCCATGCGGTTGAGGAATTCGTCCACGCCGGTTATCCGCTTGATGCCGCAGCACTGCTCATTGTCGAACTCGATGGTCCGCAGGTGGAAGTCGATCAGCTTATAGCCCGGGTGTCGGTGATCGCCACGGCCAACCATGCCTCGACGTTGCGCGTGTCCAACAGCGAGGAGGAACGCCTGCTGTTCTGGGCCGGGCGCAAGGCGGCGTTTCCGGCGATGGGCCGCATCTCGCCGGATTATATCTGCATGGACGGCACCATCCCTAGGAAGCGCCTGCCCGAGGTGCTGACCGGCATGGCGGCGCTGTCGGAAAAATATGGCCTGCGTGTCGCCAACGTGTTTCATGCTGGTGACGGCAATCTGCATCCGCTGATCCTGTTCGATGCCAATGATCCGGGTGAACTGGAACGCGCCGAGAATTTTGGCGCCGACATCTTGCGGCTCTGCGTGAAAGTGGGCGGAGTGCTGACCGGCGAACATGGTGTGGGCATCGAGAAGCGCGATCTCATGCCCGAGATGTTTTCGGAGACCGATCTCAACCAGCAAATGCGCCTCAAATGCGCCTTCGATGATCAAGGCCTGCTCAATCCCGGCAAGGTGTTTCCGACGCTGCACCGCTGCGCCGAACTGGGCCGCATGCATGTGAAGGCCGGGCAACTGCCGTTCCCGGATATTCCGAGATTCTGATGACGGACGCCCTGACGCCCACCACAGATACCGAACTGGCCGGCCTCGTGGCGAGTGCCGCGGCACCTTTCGAGGTCATCGGCACGGGCACCAAGCGCGGGATGGGCCGCCCGGTACAGAGTGCGCGGACGCTGGACCTTTCAGCCTTCGCCGCCATTCACGCCTATGAACCGGAGGAACTGATCCTCGAGGCAGGGGCCGGCGCCAGGCTTGCCGACATTGAAAAACTGATTGCGGCGCGAGGTCAGCAACTGGCCTTCGAGCCGCCTGATCTCTCGAAGCTTCTCGGCAGTGCCCATAGTGGCACGCTGGGTGGATTGCTGGCCTGCAATATGGCGGGACCGCGGCGCATCAAGAGCGGGGCGGCCCGCGACCATGTACTTGGCGTGCGCGGCGTTTCCGGGCGCGGTGAAATTTTCAAGGCCGGGGCGCGCGTGGTGAAGAACGTCACCGGCTACGACCTGCCGAAACTGATGGCCAATTCCTTCGGCACGCTGGCGGTACTGACCTCGATCATCTTCAAGGTTCTGCCGAGGCCCGAGACCGAGGAGACGATCATTCTCGACGGCCTCGATGATACCGCCGCCGTGGCCGCCATGAGCCTCGCCATGCAGTCGTCTTGCGAAGTTTCGGGGGCCGCCCATGTGCCGGGCGAGGGCACCTATCTGCGTCTGGAGGGCATTGCGCCGTCGGTCGTCTACCGGCGCGACGCGCTGGCCAGGGCGCTGGGCCGCCCGGTGCAAATTCTCGCCGCCGAAAGCTCCAGGGCGAAGTGGGCGGCGATCCGTGATGTGGCGCGGCTGGCCGATGGCATGGAGCGCATCGTCTGGCGGCTGTCGGTCACGCCCTCGGAGGCGCCGGCCATCATGGCGCGTATCGGCGCCAGCCTTGATGCGCGTTACCATTTCGACTGGGCGGGCGGCCTCATCTGGCTGGATGCTCCGTATACGGACGATGCGTCGGCGGATGTCATACGCGGCGCCATGGCCAGCGGTCATGCGACGCTGATCCGCGCGCCCGAGTCAGTGCGGGCGCATGTCGAGGTGTTCCATCCCCAGGCGCCAGCGCTTGCGGCACTTTCGGCGCGGGTCAAGGCCTCCTTCGATCCCAGCCATCTTCTCAACCCCGGCCGCATGTACAAGGGCGTGTGATGCAAACCAGTTTTACAGCCGAACAACTCGCCACCCCGCGCATCGCCGAGGCCAATACCATCTTGCGCAAATGCGTGCATTGCGGCTTCTGCACGGCGACGTGTCCGACCTATGTGCTGCTCGGCGATGAACTCGATTCACCGCGCGGGCGCATCTATCTCATCAAGAACATGCTGGAGAAGGGCGAGGCCGCCACCGCCGAAACCGTCAAGCATATCGACCGCTGCCTGTCGTGCCTGTCGTGCATGACGACCTGTCCCTCGGGCGTCAACTACATGCACCTGATCGACGAGGCCCGCGCCCATGTCGAGGAAACCTATAAACGCCCAGTCTTCGAGCGGGCCTTGCGCGCCGTGCTGGCCTTCACCATGCCGCGCCCGTTCCTGTTCCGCCTGTCGCTGATCGCCGCAAGGCTTGCAGCTCCGCTGGCTCCCATTGCCACATCATTCGGGGCCACGCGCATTGCCGCGCTTCTGGGGCTGGTGCCGAAAATGATGCCGGCGCCGCAGCGTTTTGGCGCGCCGGGCACCTATGCCGCCGAAGGAGTGAAAAAAGGCCGTGTGGCGCTGCTCATGGGCTGCGTGCAGAGCGTGCTCGATCCTGGCATCAATGCCGCCACCATCCGCCTGCTGACCAGACTGGGTTACGACGTCGTCGTATCGGGTGAAGAGGCTTGCTGCGGCGGCGTGACCCAGCACATGGGTATGGAAGCTGATGCGCTGTCGCGCGCGCGGCGTTCCATCGATCAGTGGACCAATGCCAATGTCGATGCCGTTGTCATCACCACTTCGGGCTGTGGCACAACCGTCAAGGACTATGGCCACATGCTGCGGCTTGATCCGGCCTATGCGGAGAAAGCCAAGGCGATCAGCGCCAAGGCCAGGGATGTGACGGAATTCCTCGCCGCGCTGGACCTGCCGGAATCCGACAAGCGCCTTCGTCTCGCCTATCACTCGGCCTGCTCCATGCAGCATGGCCAGAAGATCAAGGCCGAGCCGCTCAAGCTGCTGCGCCGGGCCGGCTTTACGGTGGCGGAAGTGGCGGAAGGCCATCTGTGTTGCGGCTCGGCTGGCACTTACAACATTCTCCAGCCGGAGATCGCCACGAGGCTGCGCGGCCGCAAGGTGGCCAACATCGAGGCCACCCGCCCGCAGGCCATTGCCACTGGCAATATCGGCTGCATCACCCAGATCGGGCCTGGCACGGATATCCCCATCCTCCATACCATCGAACTGCTTGACTGGGCCTATGGCGGGCCTATTCCGGACAAACTTGTTGCAATTTGCGGGGGCCAATAGAAATGGCGAAACTGCCGACGGGCGTCACCTTCATGGAAAAGCTGAAGAAGGGTTATGACCGGGTGCTGACGGCGGAGGCGGTGGCCTTCGTCGCCACCCTGCACCGCGCCTTCGAGGCCGAACGCCAGCGCCTGCTGGCTAGCCGCGCCGCCCGCATGAAGCTGTTCGACAAGGGATTGCTGCCGGATTTTCTGCCCGAGACGGCGGCGATCCGCGGCGGCGCGTGGAAAGTGGCGCCGATCCCGCCCGACCTGCAAGACCGCCGCGTCGAGATCACCGGTCCCACCGACCGCAAGATGGTGATCAATGCGCTCAACTCCGGCGCCAAGGTTTTCATGACCGATTTCGAGGATTCGAATTCGCCGACCTGGGACAATATGGTGAGCGGCCAGATCAACCTCATGGACCGCTGGACCAGCGCCATGGACTATGTCGATCCCGCCACCGCCAAGCGCTACGCACTGGGCCAGAAACCGGCGGTCCTCATGGTGCGCCCGCGCGGCTGGCATCTCGACGAAGCCCACATGAAGATCGACGGCAAATCCGTCTCGGGCGGGTTGTTCGATTTCGGCCTCTATGTCTTCCACAATGCCACGACGGCGCTGGCCAAAGGTTCGGGCCCGTATTTCTATTTGCCCAAGATCGAAAGCCATCTCGAAGCGCGGCTGTGGAACAGCGTGTTTATCCTGGCGCAGAGCCTGCTCGGGCTGCCACTCGGCACCATCAAGGCCACCGTACTGATCGAGACACTCCCCGCCGCCTTCGAGATGGACGAAATCATCTATGAGTTGCGCGACCACATGGCGGGGCTGAACTGCGGGCGCTGGGATTATATTTTCTCGTTCATCAAGACCTTCGCATGCAACAAGAATTACGTGTTGCCGGACCGTAGCCAGGTGGTGATGTCCAAGGGCTTCCTCGCCGCCTACTCGGCGCTGCTGATCAAAACTTGCCACAAGCGCGGCTGCTTTGCGATGGGCGGCATGGCGGCGCAAATCCCCAACCGCAAGGACCCGGAAGCCAACCAGATCGCCCTCGATAAGGTCAAGGCCGACAAGGAGCGCGAGGCGAGGAACGGGCATGATGGGACGTGGGTGGCCCATCCCGATCTGGTACCCGTCGCCATGAAGGTGTTCAACGAGTTGATGCCGACGCCGAACCAGCTTTACGTCACGCGCGACGATGTCAACATCGGCCAGAAGGACCTTCTTCAGGTTCACGAAGGCAGCAAGACCGAAGAGGGCTTCCGCGAGAACATCCGCGTCGGCGTGCAATACATCGAAGCCTGGCTGCGCGGCCGTGGCGCCGTGCCGATCTACAATCTGATGGAAGACGCCGCCACCGCCGAAATCTCGCGCTCGCAGATCTGGCAATGGCTGAAGTTCGGGGCAAAACTTGAGGGCGGCCAGAAAGTGACGCGGGCCTTCTTCGATTCCTGCCTGGCTGAGGAGATGAAGCAGGTGAAGGGTGAAGTGGGCGATGACGCCTATGCCAAGGGCCGCTTCAAGGAGGCCATCGCCATCTTCAAGGCGATGTCGACGTCGAAGAACTTCGAGACCTTCCTGACCATCCCGGCCTACAAGAAAATCCTGTGACGGCGGCGCCCGCCATCATCCATCAGAGATCGCGCGGCGAGATTATCCTGCGCGTCGGGGCAGGCGGGCTGGAGCGGATGCGCGAGGCAGGTGCCGCCAAAGTGCGCTTTCCGCAAGGCGGCAACGAGGCCATCCTGATCAACACCGGCGGCGGACTGGCGGGCGGCGATGAATTTGCCTTGGACATCACGGCTGGGCCGGAGGCAGCGCTCACCATCACGACGCAGGCCGCCGAGCGCGTCTATCGCACCCTGGGACCGGCGGCATCGGTCAAGGTGGCATTGAAAGTCGAAGCGGGCGCCAGACTCAAGTGGCTGCCGCAGGAATCGATTCTGTTCGATGGCGCATCACTGTCACGGCGCATTGACGCCGATCTTGGCGATGGCGCGACGCTGCTGGCCGTTGAATCAGTGATCCTCGGCCGCGCCGCCATGGGCGAGACCATACATCAAGCAACGCTGCGTGACCGCTGGCGCATTCGCAGGTCGGGCCGCCTGATCTTTGCCGATGACCTCGCCTTCGATGGACCACCGCCCGCCACGCCAGCCACGCTCGGACATGCCGGGGCCATGGCGACCGTCGTGCTGGTGTCTGACGCCAGCGAAATGTTGATCGATGACGTCCGCGCCCTGATCGGCGAATCCGGTTCGGCCAGCGCCTGGTCTGGCAAGCTGGTTGCAAGGCTTGTGGCGAAAGACGGCTTCGGCTTGCGCAAGGTGCTGGTTCCGGTACTTTCGCAGCTGGCGGGCGGGGAATCGCTGCCGAAAGTTTGGTCACTCTGAGGAAAAACCATGCAACTCACGCCGCGTGAGAAGGACAAACTGCTGATCGCCATGGCGGCCACCGTCGCAAGGCGCAGGCTGGCACGCGGCGTTAAACTCAATCATCCCGAAGCCATCGCCCTCATCACCGATTTCGTGGTCGAAGGCGCCCGCGATGGCCGCAGTGTCGCCGACCTGATGGAACAGGCGGCCCATGTCATCAGCCGCGCCGAGGTGATGGACGGCATCGCCGAGATGATCCATGACGTGCAGGTCGAAGCCACCTTCCCGGATGGCACCAAGCTCGTCACCGTCCATCAACCGATCCGTTGAGAGGCAACCCATGATCCCCGGAGAAGTCATTACAGCCAAAGGTGAAATTGAGATTAACGCCGGCGCTCCCCGCGTCACCATAGAAGTCGCCAACACCGGCGACCGGCCCATCCAGGTGGGATCGCACTATCATTTCTACGAAACCAATGACGCGCTGGCCTTCGACCGCGAGAAGGTGCGGGGCATGCGCCTCGACATCGCGGCGGGAACGGCGGTACGCTTCGAACCCGGCCAGCGCCGCGAAGTGACACTCGTGCCATTGGGAGGAACACGCACCGTCTACGGCTTCCAGGGCAGGGTAATGGGGAAACTGTGATGGCAAAAATCTCCCGCGCCACCTATGCCGCCATGTATGGCCCCACCGTTGGCGATCTTGTGCGCCTGGCCGATACTGAATTGTTCATCGCCGTCGAGAAGGACTTCACGGTTCACGGCGAGGAAGTGAAGTTCGGCGGCGGCAAGGTGATCCGCGACGGCATGGGCCAGTCGCAGATGTCGCGCGCGGCGGGCGCCATGGACACGGTCATCACCAATGCGCTGATCGTCGATCACGCGGGCATCATCAAGGCCGACATTGGTCTCCGCTCGGGGCGTATCGCGGCGATTGGCAAAGCCGGCAATCCGGATACCCAGGACGGCGTCAGCATCATTATTGGTCCGTCCACGGAGATTATCGCCGGCGAAGGAAAAATCCTGACGGCGGGCGGCGTCGACAGCCACATTCATTTCATTGCGCCCCAGCAGATCGAGGAGGCACTTTATTCCGGCGTCACCACCATGCTGGGCGGCGGCAGCGGGCCGGCCCACGGCACGCTGGCCACCACCTGTACCGGCGCCTGGCACATCATGCGGATGATCGAGGCGGCGGATTCATTCCCGATGAATCTCGGCTTCATGGGCAAGGGCAACGCCTCGCTGCCGCAAGCCCTTGAGGAAATGATTGTCGCCGGGGCCTGCGGCCTCAAGCTGCACGAGGATTGGGGCACGACACCTGCCGCCATCGACAACTGCCTGGCGGTGGCCGATGCCCATGACGTGCAGGTGGCAATCCATACCGACACGCTGAACGAGTCGGGCTTTGTCGAAGCCACCATCGCCGCCTTCAAGGGCCGCAC
>JBKJQD010000063.1:0-9938 GCA_046594125.1 Aestuariivirga sp. | reverse complement strand
CGCTCTGCGCCACATAGGCAATGCGCGAGCCCCACAGCTCGCGGCGCTCGGCTTCGCTGGCGGCGATGAGGTCGATGCCGTCGAACTTGATGGTGCCGGCAACGATGCGGCAGCCGGGCCTCGCATAGCCCATGGCGGCCAGACCGATTGTCGACTTGCCGGCACCGGATTCACCGATCAACCCCAGCACCTCGCCGCGGCGCAGCGTGAGATCGACGCCCTTGACGATGTGGTGCCACACGCCGTCGCTGTTACCTTCAATCTTGAGGCCCTTGATCTCGACCAGGGTCTCGCCCTTGACGCGTTTTTTCTCAGACATCATCGCGCAGCCCGCTCGTCTTGCTCAGGAACCAGTCAACCACGAAGTTCACCGCCACTGTCAGCAGCGCGATGGCCATGGCCGGGTAAAATGGCACCGGGATATAGGGGAAAGTCAAAACCGGAAAGGTGATCAGGTTCTTGTTCTCGGCCACCATGGAACCCCAGTCGGCGGTGGGCGGCTGAATGCCGACGCCGAGGAAGGAAAGGGCGGCGATGGTGAGAAACACGAAGCAGAAGCGCAAGCCGAACTCGGTGATCATCGGCGGCAGGATGTTGGGAACAATTTCCTTGAAAACGATCCAGCCATTGCCTTCACCGCGCAGGCGGGCCGCCTCGACAAAATCCATGACCACCACGTTGAGTGCCGTGGCCCGCGCCAGCCGGAAAACCCGGGTGGCATCGAGCAGCGCCAGGATGAGCACGAGGTTCAGAAGGCTCTTGCCGAAGACGGCCAGCAGCATCAGCGAAAAGATCAGGACAGGGATGGCGAGGAAGGCGTCGACGAGCCGTGACACGCCCTGGTCGAGCCAGCCGCGCTTCAGGGCGGTGAGGACACCCAAGGTGCCGCCGACGATGAAGGAAACAAGTGTGGTGATCAGCGCGATGCCAATGGTGTTGCGCGCCCCATAAAGCAGGCGCGAATAGAGGTCGCGGCCAAGCTTGTCGGTGCCAAGCCAGAATTCATGGCTCGACGGCAGGTAGCCCTTGCCGACAATCGCCGACTCGCCGTAGTGCGCCAGCCACGGCGCGAAGAGTGCCGCGAAGGCGTAAATGAAGATGACGATCATGCCGAACCAGGCGCTGATCGGCGCCGTCGCCAGCGTGCGCTTGACCTTCTCAAGAAAAGTTCGGCGGGCACGGACCGTGCGGATATCGGGGGCTTGTGCTGTCATTTGGGGTGCAAGAGCCGCGGGTTGGTGACAATGGCAACGATGTCAGCGGAAAGGTTGAGCAGGATATAGGTCGCCGCGAAAATCAGCGCGCAGGCCTGCACGATGGGCATGTCGCGGCTTGACACCGCATCGACCATCAATTGCCCGATGCCGGGATAGACAAACACCACTTCGACGACGACCACGCCGACCACCAGATAAGCAAGATTGAAGGCGATGACCGTGGCGATTGGCGCCCAGGCATTGGGCAGGGCGTGCTTGACGATCACTTCGCGGCGCGGCACGCCTTTCAATTGCGCCATCTCGATATAGGGGCTGGCCAGCAGGTTGATGATGGCCGCCCTGGTCATGCGCATCATGTGTGCGACAATCACCAGAGTAAGTGTCAGAGCCGGAATGAAAGCGCGATAGACCTGTTCGAAGAAGGGAGTATCGGCACTGACCGTCGAGGTCGGATAGAACCAGCGCAGTTTCACCGCGAAGATGAACAGCAGGATGTAAGCAATGAAGAATTCCGGTGTCGCTATGGTTGACAGCGTAACGGCGTTCACCACGCGGTCATACAGGCTGTTGCGGTAGAGCGCCGCCGTTACACCGAGCAGCAGCGCCAGCGGCACCGCGACGATGGCGGCCATCAGCGCCAGGAAAAATGTGTTGTAGAGGCGCGGTCCGATGACCGATGCCACATCGCGCTTGATGCCGCCGCCAGTTCCCGAATAGGAATAACCGAAATCGCCGTGCAGCACGCCGCCGACCCACTCGAAATAGCGGATGACGGCTGGCCGGTCGAGGCCCAGCTCCTTTTTGAAGTTGGCCACGGTTTCCGGCGTGGCGCCCTGCCCCAGAATATTTTGGGCATAGCCTCCGGGCAGCAATTCAAGTGATGAGAAGATGACGACCGACACAACCGCCAGTGTCAGCAGGCCAAGGCCCAAGCGTTGCAGAACCGTTCGCAGAACCGGATGCATGTCTCTCCCCTCTGAGGCCTCTATGCGGGCCTCTTTAGTTAGACAGTAGCAGATTGAGTGTGCGTTGCTACCCCAAAAAAATGACATGAATCCGCATGGGCGCGTCATGCCGGAATTGCGGTGCCAGCGCGCCGTGGAAAATAAAAAGCCCCGCAGGTTTCCCGGCGGGGCCGCAATGCTCGTTGTGAAGCAGTTGGTCTGGCCTCAGGCCATCCACCAGCGCTCCCACATGTAACCGCCATCGTCATCGAAGTCGGAATTGAAGTCATTGTGCCCAAGCTTCGTGGACAGCGCGCCCACGAAATTGTTGAACATCAGCACCACCTGGCCACCGTCGTCGTGGATGAGCTGCTGGGCTTCGGCATAGAGCGCCTGGCGCTTGGTTTCGTCGGTCTCCGGACGGGCCGCGAGGAGCAACTCGTTGAAGCGGGCGTTCTTCCATTTGGTGTCGTTCCAGGCGGCATCCGCGGCGAGCGAGATCGACAGGAACATGTCGGCCACTGGCCGGCCGCCCCAATAGCACAGGGCCCAGGGTTTCTTGAGCCAGACATTGTCCCAGTAGCTGTCGTTGGGTTCGCGCACCACGTTGATTTCGATGCCCGCCGCCTTGGCCTGCTCGGCCATCAGCAATGCCGCATCGACGCCACCCGAGAACGCCGCATCCGAGGCCGAAAGTTCGACTTTGAGATTTTCCATGCCGGCCTTCTTGAGTAGCGACTTGGCCTTGTCCGGGTCATAGCTGTAGACCGGTTCCGGGTTGATCGCATACTTCATCGCCTTGGAAATCGGGTTGTCGTTGCCCGCTGAGCCATAGCCGTAGAGAACCTTGTCGACCAGTTCCTGGCGGTTGATGGCCCACTTGAGCGCCTGGCGCACTTCGACCTTGTCGAAGGGAGCCGTGTCGCAATGCATGGGCGCGGTATAATGCGCAAAGCCCGAGACATTGTAGATTTCGGTCTCCGGTGCCGCCTTCAGCATGTCGATGGTCGCCAGGTCGGCGCGGTTGATGTAGTGTACTTCACCCGAGAGATAGGCATTGGTGCGCGCCGCCGTATCGACGATCGACAGCATCTCGACGCCGTCGAACCAGGTGTCCTTGAAGTAGTTGGGGTTGCGTTCGGCAACCAGCTTGACGCCCGGCTCGAAGGACTTGAGCACGTAGGGGCCGGCACCAATGCCCTTGGACCAGTCGGGCTTGCCGTCGACGGCCGGATAGATGCCGAGGTGATAGTCGGTGAGCAGGAAGGGGAAGTCGGCATTGCCGCCCTTCAGCGTGAACACCACCGTGTCGGGGCCATCGGCCGCCACACTCTCGACGTTCGAGAGAACCGACTTGGCGGGCGACTTCGAGTCAGCGCCAATGTGGTAATTCAGGGTGGCGACGACGTCGGCGGAGTCAAGCGTCTTGCCATTGTGGAAAGTGACGCCCTTTCTGAGCTTGAAGATCCACTTCTTGGCGCCATCGGCGGGCTCGAAGCTTTCAGCGACATGCGGCTGGGCGGTGTTCTTGTTGTCGACCTGCACCAGCGGCGCGCCAAACAGCGACTTGCCGAAGTGGAAGGTGAAGCCGTTCGACCAGGTCGCCGGATCGAGCGAGTCGGTGGTCTGGCCATGGCCCATGGCGCACTTGAAGATGCCGCCCTTCTTGGCTTCGGCGCGCGCCGCCGTGGCGAACATGGTGTTGGCGGCGGTGATGGTGATGCCGGAAGCGATGGCGAAGGACATGAAGTCGCGGCGCGACAGCTTGCCGAGGCCAACCGCCTTCTGGGCGGACTTCATTTTCATTTCGAATTCGGTCATGCGTTTCTCTCCTTGACTGACCATTGAAATTCCAGTGCGGGTACGGGGAATATGCCATCGTTGCGGCGATGTGTTGTGACGGAGTACTCGTTACGTCCGTCTTCTCCCCTGATTGGTCTTTCTTTTCTTCTTGTTGCAGATGCCGGGTTACCCTGACTTCGATTGAAACCTGTCACGGACCCAAGCCCCCGTCAACCGCACTCTAGTGACAGGCTGGTGAAATGAATTGACGCACCGGACCGGTCTTGGTGAAAAAACGACACTTCCAAGCCGATTTCAGACCGGAGCGATGTCTTCGGGTGCAAAATTGTAGACGGTGGAGCAGAATTCGCAGGTGACGGTGATGCGGCCATCTTCCACCATGTCGGCGCGGTCGCCGGCTGGAAAACGCTTCAGCATGGTGCCCACCGACTCCTGCGAACAGGTGCAATGCCGGTGCAGGGCGACGCCCGGATAAACCGTGACACCGTCTTCATGATAGAGCCTGTAAAGCAGACGTTCGGGCGACAGCATCGGGTCGAGCATTTCATGGGCTTCGGCGGTATCGAGCATCAGCCTGGCCTTGACCCAGTCGTCGTGTTCGGCGGGCGGCTGGTCTGCACCTTCGGGCGCATCACCGGAGCGGAAGGCGAGCGGGCTTGAACCGCCCTCGCGCGGCAGGTGCTGGACCATCAGGGCGCCGGCCCGCCAGCTTTCGCCGCCGCCGCCGCGCCTGACCAATGGCCCCGAAGCCAGCCGCAGGCTGGTCGGGATCTGCTCTGACTGCATGAAATAGGCGTGGGCGGCAGCCGCCAGATCGCCGCCATCGAGCGGCACGATACCCTGGTAGCGCTCCATGCCCTCTCCCTGGTCGACGGTCATGGCAAGAAACCCCTTGCCGAGCAGACTGGCCTGGGTGGGCTGGCGCAAGGCCTCGACTTTGGCCTTGTCGAACCGGGCATAGCCGCGGATGCCCCCGGGCGACACGTAGTCGGCCACCATCAGGTCGACCGGGCCATCGGTCTTGGTCTGCAGGATGAATTTGCCCTCGAACTTCAGGCTGGCGCCGAGCATGGCGGTCAACGCCACGGCTTCGGCCAGCAGGGCGGAGACGGGGGCCGGATAATCATGGCGGCGCAGGATGTCATCGGTAACGGCACCCAGGCGCACCACGCGGCCGCGCACCCCCAGGGGCTTGACCTCGAAGGCGAAGACCAGATCGTCGTCCGGCTTGGCTGATGCCTCAACCATTGGCCCGCAGGCAGTGCAGCAGAATGCTCTTCTGGATATGGAGGCGGTTTTCGGCTTCGTCGAGAACCAGGGACTGGGGGCCATCCATGATGTCGCTGGTCACTTCCTCGCCGCGGTGGGCGGGCAGGCAGTGCATGAATTTGGCGGCTGGCGCGGCGGCGTCCATCAGGTGCTGGTTCACCTGATAGGGTTTCAGCAGGTTGTGGCGCGTCTCGCCATCGCTGTCGTGCATCGACACCCAGGCATCGGTGATGACGCACGCGGCACCCTTGACGGCATCCTCGGCGGAAGTGGTCACGGTCAGGTCGGCACCCGCCGCCCGGCCCCAGGCCAGCACCCCAGGTGAGGGTGCGAGTTCGGCGGGGCAGCCCAGGCGCAATTTGCCGCCCAGCCGCGCCACGGCCTGTATCCACGAGGCCGCGACATTGTTGCCATCGCCCACCCAGGCCACGGTCTGGTCCTTGAGCGGTCCCACATGTTCTTCCAACGTCATGATATCGGCCATCACCTGGCAGGGGTGGGTCAGGTTGGTCAGTCCGTTGATCACCGGAACGGAGGCCGCCGCCGCCAGTTCGGTGAGGCTGGAATGTTTCGAAGCCCGGATCATGATGGCATCGACATAGCGCGACAGGACGCGCGCCGTGTCGGCGATGGTCTCGCCGCGCCCCAGTTGCATGTCATTGGATGACAGGACGAGCGTATCGCCGCCCAGCTGGCGCATAGCGACCTCGAAAGAGACGCGGGTACGGGTCGAGGGGCGCTCGAAGATCAGCGCCAGCATGCGGCCCTTGAGTGGTTCACCCGCCTCGCGCAGGCCACGCGGCAGGCCCTTTCGTGCCTCCTTCATGGCGCGGGCCGAAGCGATGATGCTGTTCAGTGTGCTGGCGTCGAAATCGGCAATATCGAGAAAATGCCGGGGGGACTTGGGCATGGCGCAGTCCTCAGGCGGCTTTGGTTGCAAGGCTGCGGCACGCCCGGTCGAGACGGTCGACGGCCTCGGCGATGTCGGCGTCGGTGACCACCAGCGGCGGCAGCAGGCGCACCACATTGTCGCCGGCCCCGATGGTCAGTAGGCGCTGGTCCATGGCAGCGGCCTGCAAAGCCGTGTTCGGCACCTTGCACTTGATGCCCATCATCAGGCCCGCACCGCGAATGTCCTCGATGATTGAAGGATGGGCATCCTTGAGCTGCGCCAGCTTCTGCTTCAGCGTCAGGGCGCGTTGCAGGATGCTGTCGAGGAAGCCCGGTGCCATGACAATGTCAAGCACGGCGTTGCCGACGGCTGTCGCCAGCGGATTGCCGCCGAAGGTCGAGCCGTGGGTCCCGGCGGTCATGCCAACGGCGGCCTTTTCGGTGGCGAGGCAGGCGCCCAGCGGGAACCCGCCGCCGATGCCCTTGGCAATCGCCATGATGTCGGGGGTGACGCCGGCCCATTCATGGGCAAACAGCTTGCCGGTGCGGCCGATGCCACATTGGACTTCGTCGAGCAGCAGCAGCAGGCCCTCGGCGTCACAAAGCGCCCGCAAGGCCCGCAGGAATTCATTGGGCACCGGGCGCACCCCGCCCTCGCCCTGCACTGGCTCGATCAGGATGCCCGCCGTCTCGGGCCCGATGGCGGCCTTCACCGCATCGAGGTCACCGAAGACCACCTGGTCAAAGCCCTCGACCTTGGGACCGAAGCCTTCGATGTATTTGGCCTGGCCCCCCGCCGCGATGGTGGCCAGGGTGCGGCCATGGAAGGCGCCCTCGAAGGTGATGAGCCGGAACTTTTCCGGGTGGCCGTGGGCGGCATGGAACTTGCGCGCCATCTTGATGGAGCATTCCAGCGCCTCGGCCCCGGAATTGGTGAAGAACACCGTATCAGCGAAGGTGGCGTCGATCAGCCGCCGCGCCAGCTTTTCCTGGCCCGGCATCTGGTAGAGATTGGAGGTATGCCAGATCTTGCCCGCCTGTTCGGTCAGCGCCGCCACCAGATGGGGATGGGCATGGCCGCAACTGGTGACCGCCACACCGGCACCGAAATCCAGATATTCCTCGCCCTCGGGGGTAAAAACGCGCACCCCTTCGCCCCGCTCAAAAGCGATGTGGGCTCTGGCATAGGTGGGCAAAACTGGCGAAATCATCGTATTTGGGCCTCATCGGAATGCAAAAGGCGCCGCTTGCGAGAGCGGACGCACGTAATGTGGAAAACTTATAAGTCCATGATCGCCAAGGGTCAATCGCCCGCTGGGCCAGGCATATACCGGGTCTGTTCCGGGGTGAGTCAAAAGAGCGCATGGACCGCTGATTCGCGGCACTGATAAGGTTTCGTTAACCATAGGCCTCCGGTGATTAACTGGGGAAAACGGCGGAAAGCCTGAGGCGGATTGTTGATGTTGCGTTACCACGTATTGTAGTGTCGGGCACTGAAGCTACGAGATGTAGCAATTCAAAGACAGAAAATGAACAAAACACTTGACCCAGAGGTCAAGTGCAGGTTGGGGGATTCCCGTGAGTGCAGAAACCTTAGACAGCCATGGGGGGACTAAATTGTCCTGGACTGAAGAACGAGTGGAGCTTCTGAAGAGGCTCTGGGGGGAAGGCCTGAGCGCCAGCCAGATCGCGGCGCGCTTGGGGATGGGCGTCACGCGCAATGCGGTGATCGGCAAGGTTCACCGCCTCAACCTGTCGGGCCGGGCGCAGCAGCCTCGCTCCACGGCACCACGGGCGCCACGCAAGCAGCGTGAGCCAAGCCTGGCCGGGCGCGGCAACGGCATGCCGTCCATGCCGACGGCGGGCAGCAATGCGCTTAAGCCGATGCTGCGGGTCGAAGTGGCACCGCGCCAGGCAGCGCTGCCCGAGCCCAAGCCGGTGCGGCTGGTCGATATTTCGAAGGGTGGACGGATTACTATCCTGCATCTCTCCGAAAAGACTTGCAAATGGCCCATTGGCGATCCCGGCAACGAGGAATTCTGCTTCTGCGGCCACGACCCGCGCTCCGGCTCGCCCTATTGCGAATATCATGCACGGCTGGCCTACCAGCCAATGCAGGACCGCCGCAACCGAAGGGTTTCCTACGGCTGAGGCCAACGAACCTGCCCCTCTCCCGCTGACGGGAGAGGGTGCCGCAAAGCGGCGGGTGAGGGATGTCACGCGCCGCCACTTCCCTCATCCCCGGCCTCGCCGTAAATCTCAATTCACCCGTCCGAACCTCTCGTCAAATGCATAACCCATGCCGCGCACTGTACGGATAGGGTCCATTTCGCGGCCGCGGCTCAAGGACTTGCGCAGGCGGCCGACGTGGACGTCGACCGTGCGCTCGTCGACGTAGACATCATGGCCCCATACCGTGTCGAGAAGCTGGGCCCTGGAATAGACGCGGCCCGGATTCTGCAACAGGTGTTCGAGCAGGCGGAACTCGGTGGGTGACAGGGTGATGTCGCGGGTGGTGCGGGTGACGCGCCTGGTCTTGCGGTCGAGCGTGATGTCGCCCGCCTGCAGCTGGTCGGCAACCGCGTCCGGGTTGACGCGGCGCAGGATGGTGCGGATGCGGGCCAGCAGCTCCGGCACCGAGAACGGCTTCACCATGTAGTCGTCAGCCCCGGTGGCAAGGCCGCGCACGCGCTCGGCCTCCTCGCTGCGGGCGGTGAGCATGATGATCGGAATGTCGCGGGTTTCCGGTCTGGCGCGCAGCATGCGGCAGACCTCGATGCCGCTGATACCCGGCAGCATCCAGTCAAGCACGATGAGATCGGGCCGCTCCTCGCCCACCAGGCGCGCTACCTCCTCGCCCTGGGCGGTATGGCGCACCCGGTAGCTCTCGGCCTCCAGATTATAGCTCAGCAGAATCTGGATTGGTTCTTCGTCTTCGACCACCAGGATGGATGCGGACATCGATTAGCGGTCCCGGCCCGGGATGTCGAGCGACAGCATGCTGGTGTTGTCGCGCTTGGGACGGCCCTCGACAATCGTCTTGCCATGCACGAGATAGTGGATGTTCTCGGCGATGTTGGTGGCATGATCGCCGATCCTCTCCATGTTCTTGGCGCCAAACAGGAGATGGGTGCAGATGCTGATGTTGCGCGGGTCCTCCATCATGTAGGTGAGGAGTTCGCGGAAGATCGAATTGTACAGCGCATCGAGGTCCTCGTCGGCGCGCCACACTTCCATCGCCAAATCGGCATCGTTGCGGCCATAGGCGTCGAGAATGTTCTTCAATTCCTCCTGGGCCATGCGGCCCATGCGGATCAACCCGCTCATCAGCTTGCGCGGCAAAGCTTCGGACATGGCATGGGTACGCTTGGCGGTATTTTTGGCCAGGTCGCCGATGCGCTCGAGATCGGAGGAGACACGGATCGCCACCATGATCTCGCGCAGGTCGCGCGCCATGGGCTGGCGCTTGGCGATGGTGAGCACCGCCTTTTCCTCGATCTGGCGTTCGAGGATGTCGATCTTTTCATCGTTCTGGATGACGCGGTCGGCGAGCGCCGTATCGCGGCGCGACAGGGCATCGATGGCGTTGTCGAGCTGCTCCTCGGCAAGACCGCCCATCTGGGCCAGCATGGTTTTCAGCGCCCCCAGATCCTCGTCATAGGCCTTTACAATATGGTCGGTCATCAAGGTCTCCGTGTCTGCGATCAGCCGAAGCGGCCGGTGATATAATCCTGGGTGCGCTTTTTCTGGGGCGTCGTGAACACCGCCTCGGTATCGCAGAATTCCACCAGGTTGCCGAGATGAAAGGACGCCG
>JBKJQD010000048.1:0-5304 GCA_046594125.1 Aestuariivirga sp. | reverse complement strand
TGGCCGGTCCAGGAAATCCGCTGCATCGCCATGAAACTCACCCAACGCCGCATCCAACCCGCCTACGTCATCGCATGGTCACTCTGGCGCCGCGCCCATCAAGCCGAGGCGCAACGCGCACATCTCAAAAATCTCAAAAGGAAACTGCAACTGTAATGCTAGCCGCCCTGCAGCATCTGGTTCAGCTCATCTGGCAGCTGAATTAAGGGATTGAACTCGCGAGCACGGCGGGCGAATTCCCTGGCATGAACTATATCGCCGGTCGAATAAGAGGCGATCGCCGAAACAACCAGGGCATCGGTGTTGCCGGGTTCAAGCACGAGGATCTTTGCAGAGGAGTCGAGTGCAAGCCCGCTGTTGCCCATGCGCAAAGCTGAGGCCGCGACACCGATCAGCGCGTCTTTCTGATTTTCATCAATGGCGATGACACGGCGATACCAATCGATGGCCTTGCCATCATGGCCGCGCCCCGCCTCCGAGCCGGCACGTTCGAGCAGAAGGCCGATACTCCGCGGCAGCTTGTCCAACCCTCTCACCAGATATCCTGCTGATGCCGTTTCATCGCCTTGTGCCGCCTTGAGGCGGGAGAGCATCAGCCAGGCTGCTTCAAGCTGCGGGTCCATCGCTGCAGCCTCTGTGAAAGCGGCCTCCGCCGCAGACCAATTGCGCCGGGTGAGTGCGAAACCGCCGATTGCCATTTGGCTTTCAGGTGTGTCGGCCGTGGCGCTGCGGGTGTTGAGATATTCACCCAGTGCCCCAGCGAAGCTGGCGCGCTCATCGGCAGTCATCGTATTCGGATCGTTGGCGATGAGTTCCGTGGCGGCGGCCTGGCGCACAGCGCGGACCGGGTCGGAGAGCAGCGGCCTGAGAAACTGATCGCGCCTTACCGCTTCCAATCCCCGCGAGAGATGAGCCATGGCGGTGCGAACAGTGGCGTTACTGTCGGCAAGAAGGCTTTGCAACCTGCCAAATTGCGCATCGTCTGCCCAGCCAAGCAGGTCGTCCAGCGCGGTGGCCCGGACGATATCCGGATGGTCGAGGTTAAGCGCGTAGTCGGCAAGAGCCGTGAGTACCGTAGGCGAAGTGTCTCCCTTCTCGAAGGCAATGAAGGCAGAGCGGTCCTGCCAGGCAAGATTTGAATTGGGGAACCAGGTTGCAATCTGCTGCGCCGCCCACTCGGCCGTCTTGCCGTAATGGCAAGTCATGCATACATCCGGCGAGTCGGCCGCCTTCGACTGCACCGGATCGGGACGCCTGAAGAAATGATCACGCCGCTTGTCGATACCCATATAAGTGCGGCCCGGCATGTGGCAGCTCACGCATTGGGCGGCTTCACTTGTCTGCTGGTGATGGTGGTGAGCGGGCGTGTCGTAATTGGCTTTGTTGAGCGAGGGGAAGGCGTCGCGCCCGCTTGCATTGTGGCACTGCGTGCAAACCGCATTGCCATTGGCAACGAGCTTGGCGCTGTGGGGCTCATGGCAATTCGAGCACGTGACTCCCTTGGCCTTCATCTTCGACTGCAGGAAGGATCCGAGGATAAAGACCTCGTCACGTTGCTGGCCGTCGGCGAAATAGCGGCCGCTAGTAAGCAAAGCCAGGTTGTAGTAGTCGCCGAATATCGATCCTGCCGGTGCGCTGTCGGCTGAGAGTGGCTCGCGCCGGGCGTGACAGGGTCCGCAGATGGCCAGTTCATTGACTAGCTGACCCACTCCAAGCTTGAGGAATGTGCCCGCCGGCTCCGCTGACCTGCTGCGAACGGGATCGCGTGCCCAAGCGACATGGGCACTTGCAGCACCATGGCAGGACTCACATGACACCGTTAGGTCAGCCCAGTGGCTGGAATAGGTAGACGTCAGCGGTTCGTAGTTCTTCTTGAAGCCCGTCTGGTGACATTCGGCGCAGCGCGCCTGCCAGTTCTTGTAGGTGCCGGTCCAGTGCAGACCATTGCCCGCTCCAACCTCTGTACCGGGATAAAGATGATACCAGGATTTCCGTTCAATATCCCATGCGATGTCGAGGGCTTGCAGGCGGCCCTTTTCGGTCTCCACCAGGTATTGCTGCAATGGCCGGACACCAACCGTGTAGGCGATCTTGAACTTGGTGATCTTGCCATCGGGACCATCCGTTTCGACAAAATAATCTTGGCCATTCGTGCTGAAATGCGAAGTCACACCATTGCTGGAGAATGCTGCATTGTTGAAGTCACCGAGAACATTTTCAGGTGAGGGCTCGCGAATAGCCCATGCGTGATCTGATCGTGACCAAGCCGCAGTCTCTGGCGAATGGCATTCTGCGCAAGTCTTGCTTCCAGCGAAAGATTGCGTGCCGGCTGCGGAGCTTGTTGTCGCGCTACAAAGAACGATCAGCAAATAGAAAAGGACACCAAGAGCTTCTATTTTCCACATGCTTCAATCTCTATACTCCTGAATTCACTGACAGGAAGATGGCGGCTCCGCTGTCATCCAACAACTGCTGCCTGCACAAACTGACAAATTAACGAGAGCGCTACGGAGGAAATTCACCACTGTTGTACACCTGGCGTCCCGCGCACGATTTGTCATTTCATAGGGGTCGGTTGTTAGATCGTAGAATTCCTCTTCTACGCCATATTGCTCCGAGACCAGTTTGCCAAAAATGTAATTCTTTGACCGGATGGCGTCGAAGTTCAGTCTTGGAGGTGTATTTAGTGTGTGCCACCCCTGATAGCCAAAGGCGGAGCGCCATTTTCCGGCAGGAAACTGTATGACTGGTAAAAGGCTTCGGCCGTCGATTGCGTTTCCAGGAGTAGCACCCGCCAGGGCGAGAATGGTCGCGGTGAGGTCGAGATTGGTTGCGAGCTGCGTTCTGACCTGATTGTGTGAAACGCTCGGCCCACGGATCACAAACGGAACACGAATGGATTCCTCATAAAGCACAAGCTTTCCCCCAAGACGGTGCTCGCCCTGCATTAAACCATTGTCCGAAGTGAAAATGATATAAGTTTTGCCCATCAGTCTGTTGATCTGAAGTGCACCTACAATATCGCGCACCATCTCATCAACCGCCAGCAGTGTCTCCCGGCGCTTGCGGAATTTATAGATGGACAGTGCGATAGCATCTGGATCGAGACTCAAAAGCGCCGAAACGAAGCCCGGTTTGTCGGACACGCTGGGCTCGTTGAAATTGGGCCTCATAACGAAGTTTAAATTGCCGAAGGAACCAGCATGACGCGGCGCTGGAATCGCGCTTGGTGGACGAGCAGGAGCACCATGGGGGGCAATAGGTGACAACAACAAGAAGAACGGAGTAGACATTCGTGCCTGCTTCGTGATGAAGGCGACGCCCTTCTTGGTGAGCACGTCGGTTTGGTATTCCTCGTCCGTGAGGCCGTAGGTCTTCACGACGCCGTTCTCATTGAGCGAATAGTCGAAATAACCCATCGGTTCTATAGCCGCGTCCCACTCATTCCATCCGGGGACAATGTGAGTTGGATCGCTTTCCCCATAACCGTTCATGAACTTGCCCATCAGCGCCGTGGTGTAGCCAGCCTGCTGCAGCCAGACTCCGAGACTGTTGTTTTCGCGCGGAGCAAATGTCGCATAGCTGCCAGAAACGAGGTGATTGTGGGCACTCTGGCCCGTGTGAAACGACGCCCGCGAGGTGAGGCAAATAGACATTTGAACGAAACTATTAGTTAACCTGACGCCCTCCTCGACCAGGAGCTTCTGTGTATACAGCATCGTGTCGAGAGAGCCCAAGTCATCCTGATCGTCGGTCATGATGACGACAATGTTGGGGGTGGGGACGAAGGCGCGGCTCGTGGCATACACCGGTGTCGAGATCGCGAAAGCAACCAGGCAGCCGACGGCAGCCACAAGTAAAGGCCGCTCAATCATGGAGTGCACTTCAGAAACAAGGGCATCGACTGGCATCTGTCTGCCCGTTGGTTTTCTTAAGTGCGAGGAAAAATGCGACCTAACTATGTTGAGAAATTTCTTAGTCGTGTTCATGCTAGTGTCCCCAATCTAACTTGTGGCGATGTCCCGGTCTTTGTTGAACCAGAACCCACCCGATGACCGGCTTGTTTGGCTGAGATTGTCACGATCGGCGGGCATTGGCAAGCCTGGACCGTCGCCACCAGGGCAACGAGTTCAGGTTAACGGGCTGCGTTGATTTGTGACAGGTGATGGGTTGGTGTGATGGAAAGGGCTTCCGCTCATTCGGGAGGAAGCCATGGACGAAACCGCCTCGCTGCGCCGCACGAGCCTTTTGGAGCATTTTGCGGAGATCAAGGACACCCGCCAGCCGTGCAAGGTGATGTATGCGCTGGGCGAGGTGCTGCTTTTGGTGGTCTGCAGCACGATGGCGGCCTGCGACGATTATGATGATATTGTCCTGTGGGGCAACAAGCACCTCGATTTCCTGCGCGGCCTGCGAGACTATCATTTCGGCATTCCCTGCGCCGGCTGGCTCCCTGGCTGGCCATCACCGCCTCGATGCCGCGCAACGACGATGCCCCGCTCAATTGCGCGAACAGCAGGGCGATCAACTGGTGGCGCGCGGTGAAGCTGCGCACCACATCGCAGGCCAGGTGTTCGGCCGTCAATCTGTCGAAAACCGCCCATGGTACCAGTTTGAGGATGTCATGAAAGACGCTATTGATATGGCGCACGGCGTTGACCCCTATGGTGTCCAGTTGAGTCGCAAAACTCTGGAACCAAGTAGAATCAATGCCGTGCGCTTCATCAAGCAAAACATGTACCGGACAGCCGTGCCCTGGCGCCGGGGGCCCACGCCGATCTGCTGCTCACCCTGCGCTTCCTGCCCACCCCGATGCCTCAGGCTGATGCCTGCGCGGCCCTCGATGGCAGCGGCCTGCGCGCCGCCAGCCAGACGGCAGTTCTCGCCGCCCTTGGACGCACCGGCACCAATATCCCCGACAGCCAGAACTTCCTGCGCGCTATCTATGGCCTGTGGGGTGATGGCGACCTGCGCGCCGCAAATGACCGCGCCTGCACCAAGATCAACCTCGGTCCAGAGGCACCGCCGCCGCTCTGCGCCGCCGACGAGCAACTGGCCAATGGCACCTGTGTGAAGACCGCCACCTTTTGCACCCGTGGCCGCAGCTGGAATGCGGCAAGCAACACCTGCGGCTGTTCCGGCGCGGCAGGGACTTTTGATCCGGTCACGATGTCATGCGCTGCTGCCGCTGCCCCGGCATGCAGTACCGGACGGACCGCCGTTCAGGGCCTTTGCGTCTGTCCCCAGTCCGAACCGCTGTGGAATAGCGAGACAACGAAATGCGAGGCCCTGCCCGCCCCGCCG
>JBKJQD010000266.1:0-5758 GCA_046594125.1 Aestuariivirga sp. | reverse complement strand
CAACGGCCTGAACATCGGCTGGATGGATACGCCGGGCGAGGACCGCATCATGAAGACCTACCACGATGCCGAACCCGGCTGGCTGAAGAAGGCCGAGGAAGGGCGCCCCTTCGGCCGCCTGCTGAAACCCGACGAAGTGGCCCGCGCCTGCGCCTATCTGTCAAGCGATGAATCAGGCCTGATGACCGGCTCGATCATCGACTTCGACCAGCAGGTGATGGGGGCTGGCAACAGCCCCGCGGCACCACCGCCCGCTGAATGGTAATTGTCCCATGAATTTCGCGTCCGACAACGTCTATGGCGTCCACCCGAAAATTCTCGACGCGCTCAGTGCAGCCAATGGCGGCACCGCTGCGTCCTATGCCAGCGACAGCCTGACTTTCAAGTCCGAAGAGCGCCTGTCGGAGATTTTCGAAACCCCGGTCCGGGCTTTTCTGGTCACCACCGGCACAGCGGCCAATGGTCTGGCGCTCTCCGCCATCAGCCCGGGTTACGGCGCCATCATCTGCCACGGCGAGGCGCACATCTCCTGCGACGAGTGCAATTCGCCGGAATTCTTTACCGGCGGCGCCAAAATCATCGGGCTCCATGGCGCGGGCGGCAAGATCACGCCGCCGATGATCGACAAGGTCTTGCGCGGCTTCATCCGCGGCGAACACGACCCCAAGCCGCGTGGCGTATCGCTCACCAATGCGACCGAGCTGGGCACGGTTTATTCGCCAGCCGAAGTGAAGGCCGTCAGCGAATTGATCCGTCCACGGAACATGAAACTTCACATGGATGGCGCCCGCTTCGCCAATGCCGTGGCGGGGCTTGGCGTAACACCTGCCGCACTCACCTGGAAATCCGGCGTCGATGTCCTGTCCTTCGGCGCCACCAAGAACGGCGCCATGATGCTGGAGGCGGTGGTGTTCTTCGATCTGGCCTTGGCCGAGGACTTTGCTTACCGCCGCATGCGGGCTGGCCAGTTGATCTCCAAGAGCCGCTATCTCGGCGCCCAGATGCTGGCCTACCTCGACAATGATTTGTGGCTGGAGAATGCTCGCAGCGCCAATGGCCTCGCGGCACGGCTGGCATCAGGCCTCAAGGCTTTCAAGTCGATCGGCATCCCCAATCCGGTGCAGGCCAATGAAGTTTTCGCCGTCATCCCGCGCGCCCTGAATGACCGGCTTCTGGCAGCCGGCGCAAAGTTCTACGACTGGATGCCCGACAGTCTCGGCAATGCCATTGCCCCCGGCGAAATCTTCGTGCGCTTCGTGCTTTCCTTCGCCACACCGGAAAGCAGCGTGGATCGTTTCCTTGCGCTCATTGCCGAAACCGAAAAATAAAAGGGCGCCCGTTTCCGGACGCCCTTCCGGCGCAATTTACCTGACAATTCGAATTCAGGCGGCCTTGCGGGCCTCGATGACTTTCGCTTGCGTAGCGGAACCGACCGGAATGCTGCGCGGCTTCATCGCCTCCGGAACCTGACGCTTCAGCGAAACATGCAGGAGACCGTTCTCGAGATCGGCACCCTTCACCTCGACATGGTCGGCCAACTGGAACCGGCGCTCGAAGGCCCGCGACGCGATGCCCTGGTGCAGGAATTCGGTTTTGGCTTCGGGCTTGTCGGACTTCTTGCCGGAAATCGTCAGGCCATTGCCCTTCAGTTCGATGGCAATGTCGGCGGCGCTGAAGCCGGCCACCGCCATGGTGATGCGGTATTCGTCCTCGGCGAGAAGCTCGATGTTGTAGGGCGGATAGGTTGGCGTCTCGGAGGACGCGGCCTCGTCGAGCATGCGGGCCAGACGGTCGAAACCGACGGACGAGCGATAGAGCGGGGTAAGATCGAACATGATGACATTCTCCTTGAGCAATGCTTGCGGTTTTGCCCACCTCGCGGCTGGGCTCTTGCGGATCGCGGCCCCGGTGTTGGCGGCCACGACTGACAGATAATTTTTCCCGGCCGAAATTCAAGGAGTCATCGGTGTATTTAAAATAACGATGTTATTTCAATAGATTACACAATTCAGCGGCGAAATTCCTGAACTGAAAATGAACACCGCCTTCGGATGGCGTTCAAATACGGGCTGCTAGTTTCGCGTCATCGATGGCCGCAAGGGCCGTCTCAAGTAAAACCAAGGAGAGTTCCAAATGTTTGCCAAGTCCCTCATCGCCGCCGTAGCCATCGCCGCCACCTTCACGGTTGCCGCACCCGTGCAGCAGGCCGAAGCCAAGACCACTATCGATTTCAACATCGGCCTCGGTGTCGGCGGTTTCTATCCGGGCTATTACGAGCCGGGCTACTATCCAGTCTACAACCCGGGCTACATCAGCTGCGGCAAGGGCGGCAAGATCGTCCACTGGTCTGGCTTCAACAACGTCAACGCGCTTGACTGCTCGCTGCCCGGCTACAAGTACAGCGCCTGGAAGAACGGTCACAAATTTGTGGTCCGCGTCAACGGCTTCGGCAACATCACCGGCGTTCGCAAGCTGTTCTGAACCACGACTTCCGCAGGGCGCTCCGAAAGGGCGCCCTGCCATCAATTTGCCGCGAAACTGAACGCAAGATGAACACATCTGTAGAGGTCCGTTCAGCCTCACTATGCGAAGACAACAGTCATGGCGGCCGGGGGGCCGCGTTCAAAGGAGGCCATTATGGCATTCAAGACAATCGTAGCAGCCGGCTTGATGGCTTTGTCGATGGCATTCGTGCCAACGGCGGCCGAAGCCAAAACCAGGGTGGTCATCGGCATCGGTAACGGCTGGGTTGGACCCGGCTTCGGTGTGAGTGGCTGCTATGGCCGTCACCACCGCCGCTGTGGCGGAGGCTATGGATATGGCTACGGAAATGGCTACGGCTATGGCTACTATCCGCAATATTACGTCCAGCGCCCGGTGGTTCTGTACAACGACCCGTACTACTACGGCGGTAATCGCCGCTTGAGTTGCTCGGCGGCCAAGCGTGTGCTTGCCCGAAATGGCTTCAACCGCGTCGTGGCGCGTGATTGCAGCGGCCGGGTCTACGCCTTCCAGGCGCGCCGCAACGGTCACAGCTTCATCGTCCGGGTGCGGGCGGCGAACGCCCGCATCGTCGACGTCTCGCGCCTCTAGTTTTTGCAAAACCGGGCTTCCCGCGGTCAACGCCGACGGGAGGCCCGAAACCTTTCGGCACCGGCACAGTGATGGGGACTGCACATGTTCATTCGTTTCGCTTCGGCGGCTCTTGCGGCGGTTTTCCTGACGGGAGCCGTGACCAGCGATGCCTATGCCGGGCACCGCAAACGCCACGGCGTCATCATCTATGACCAATACGATCCAGGACCGCGGTATGTCCGCCGTCCAGGCTTCCTGCGCCTGATGTTCGGCGGCTATGGCATGACCCGCGACGATTACGAGGAACTCTACGGCAGCGACCAGTTTGACGAGAGCTATTACGACCCGCGATTTGACGATCCGGTTGTGAAGCCCAAGCCGCGCAAGGTCAGCAAGGCCAAGGCGCCGGTCAGCACCCCGGCCAAGAAACCGCTCGCCACCGCTTCCATCGCGAAACTTGCCACCACCGAAACCACCATCACTGCCTCGGCTGGCGGCCCCATGACCTGCGGCAAGGCGTCGGGGATCATATCGGGCTACGGTTTCTCCAGTGTGAAGCCGTCTGACTGCACCGGCGAAGTCTTCGCCTTCAACGCCACCCGTGACGGCAAACCGTTCTCGATCAAGCTCAACGCGGCCAGTGGTGAGCTGACCGAGGTGAAAAAGCTGCAATAGCCCGAAGGCTTGCCGCTCCGCCCCTGGCCGGACTACACTGGCGGGGCGGAGACTGCGCCATGGACCTCTACCCGACACCCGATAATCCCCTGCCCGAGGCCGCTGTCTGCGTGGCGCTGAAGACCCGCGACGGCTTGTCGCTGCGCGCCATGCGGGCTGGCCACGATGGCGGCAAGGGCACCGTGGTGATCATCGGCGGGCGCGGCGATTTTATGGAACGCTATTTTGAGACCATGCGGGATTTGATTGCCCGGGGCTTTTGCGTGGCTTCGGTCGACCTGCGCGGTCAGGGCGGATCGCAGCGGCTGCTGACCGACCCCTATCGCGGCCATGCCAAAAATTTTGATGGTTTCGACGAGGATGTCCGCAGCCTGATGACCAAGCTGGTCGTGCCGTCCTGCCCAGCGCCATACTTCGCCATCGGCCATTCGACTGGCGGCCACGTCGTGTTGCGTGTCGTCCAGCGCCAACGCTGGTTTTCACGCGCCGTCCTGTGCTCGCCGCTGCTTGGCATTCTCTACGGGTCTTGGCCGCGCCCGGTTGCCGGGGCGCTCGTGGCGCTGGCCAATGCCGCGCGGCTGGGCTGGATGTTTCTTCCCGGACAGCAGCACCGGCCCATGGGACGCGAACATTTCCACGGCAATCCGCTGCATTCGGATCAGCGGCGCTGGAACCGCGACAGCGGAACACTTGAGATAGCCCCCCGCCTTGGCATCGGCGGACCAACCTTCGGCTGGCTCAGGGCGGCGCGCCAATCGATCGCCGGTCTCAGCCGCATGGCGCAACGCCAGCGCTCCTATACACCTGTGCTGATTGTTGCATCTGGCAATGACCGGGTGGTGAGCAACACGGCGATCCGCAACTTCGCCAGGCTCACGCCCGGCATCGCCCTGGTCTTCGTGCCCGGCGCCGGGCATGAACTGCTCTCCGAACGCGACGAATACCGCCAGCAATTCTTCGCCGCCTTCGACAGTTTTGTTGGGCGGTAGGACACTTCAGCTCCCGATCTGCTCGAAGGCGAGATTGATGCGCACCACCATGGCGGCGGCATAGTCCTTCATCTCCTTGGGCAGTTCCAGCGACGAGAAACGGTCCGGATGGTAGGTCTTGACCATCAGGTGATAGGCTTGGCGGATGCTGTCGGCATCAGCATCACGCGCCACGCCCAGCGCCTTGTAGGGATCGAAGCCTTCATTGTCGGAGGCCCGGCGCAGCAGGTTCAACTGGTTGGCGCGCGGCACTTCGACCAGTTCCACGCGGATAATTGAGTTTTTCGCGAGAAAATACTGCTTGCCCGCCGCATTCACCACATCGAGATAGGCCTCGCCGTTGTTCAGCGCATCATTGAGCTTGCTGGTCAGCGGCAAGCGCACCGAAACCGTTTCGGTCTTGCCATCGCCGAAGGTGAGCGCCACCAGCGCCCTGACATTGTTGGTTTTGCTGCCTTGAAACACCTTCACCCCCAGGGGCGCGACGGCGAAAATTAGCCGGGCACCGCCAAACAACCGTTAAATTGCCTTTGCAGAGTGGCCATGCTAAGCGGCCCCCATATCCACAGAGTTAAGAAAGTCCAAGCGCCACATGAACCTGCGCAACATAGCGATCATTGCCCACGTCGACCACGGCAAGACGACGATGATCGACCGTCTCCTGTCCCAGTCCGGCTCCTTCCGCGAGAACCAGAAGGTCGCCGAGCGCGCCATGGATTCAAACGACCTCGAGCGTGAACGCGGCATTACGATTCTCGCCAAGGTGACTTCGCTCAGCTGGAAAGACACCCGCATCAACATCGTCGACACGCCGGGCCATGCCGATTTCGGCGGCGAAGTCGAACGCATCCTCAACATGGTCGATGGCGCGCTGGTTCTCGTTGACGCTGCCGAAGGCCCGCTGCCGCAGACCAAGTTCGTGGTCTCCAAGGCGCTGAAGCTCGGCCTGCGTCCGATCGTTGCGATCAACAAGGTCGACAAGCCCGACGCCCGCGTCACCGAAGTCATCAACGAGGTCT
>JBKJQD010000394.1:0-5918 GCA_046594125.1 Aestuariivirga sp. | reverse complement strand
CGTTCATCTGGCTCTGCTGCAGGTCGGTCTTGTTGTCGGCATTGAGAGTCTGGACATCGTAGCCGACGTCCTTGAGGAACTTCTCGATGGCCGAGACCGACTCGGTCTGAAACTCGTCGAGCAGTGTCGGCACCATGTAATAGATGGTGCCTTTCGATGCGGCGAAGGCCGGGTTCACCAGCCCCACGGCCGCCAAGGCCAGTGAAGCGGTGAGGAGTCTGCGCAAGTGATTCATGGGACGTCTCCTTTGCTGGGTTGAACAGGTCATGGGCCGTTCGGCCTCGTTTCTTGGGCTCGGGCACCATGGGCCTCGCCGGTAATAATGGCCTCGCCGGTAATCATGCGAACAACTTCATCGGGGCTGGTCTGGCTGGCGGCCATGTCGCCCGCCACCTTGCCCTGGCGGATCACCACGATGCGGTCGGCCACCTGGAAAGCCTGGGCCATGATGTGGGTGATGAAGACAACGCCTATTCCTTGCGAGGCAATCTGCTTGACCATCTCCAGGCCGCGGCGGGTCTGCTCGACTCCCAGCGCCGCGAAGGGCTCGTCAAGCAGAACGAGCTTGCCGCCCCAATGGACAAAGCGGTTGAGCTCGATGGCCTGGCGCTGGCCGCCCGACAGATTTTCGACGTTGACGCGGAGCGATGGAATTTTCGTTCCGGCGTTGGCGATGGCTTTGGCTGTCGCTTCGTACATCGCGGCTTCCTGAAGAATCGGAATGCCAAAGTAGCGCTTGACGATCTCGCGGCCCATGAAAAAATTGGCCACCACATCGACGTTGGTACACAGCGACAGGTCTTGATAGACGGTCTCGATGCCCGCTGCCTTGGCTTCTGCAGGACTGGCAAAGCTGCGCTCGCTGCCTTCGAAACTCATCTTGCCCGAGGTGGCGGGCAGGAAGCCCGAGATGATCTTGACCAGCGTGGATTTGCCAGCACCATTGTCGCCGAGCAAGGCCACGACCTCGCCGCGGGCGATCTCGAAACTGATGCCCTTCAGGGCTTCGATGGCGCCGAAGTTGCGGGTTATGTTGTCGAGCTTGAGAAGTGGCGCCTCGGACATCATGCGGCCTTCACGGGGTTCAACAAAGGATCGCGGGCCTCGCCCTGCGCGAACATGGTTCCAAAGCGCGGTGACAAGACCCCGGCTATCGCCAGCGATGCGGCACCGCGCAGAACTGCATCGGGACCGTCTGCCGCCCGCGTGATGCGCGCCGCCTTACGGCCATGGCGCTGCGATACGGAATTGGGCAGCGGCTCCAGCCGGTCAAGCAATTGCGCCATGACATTGCCGCCCGTCAGGCCGCCGACGATGATGGTTTCGGGATCAAAAAGATTTTCAATGGTGATGATGGCGGCGCGCAGCAGGGGAGCTGCTTCGTCAAGCCAGCCAGCGGCACCGATGATCAAGGCGCGGCGCTTGAAAGCTTCAAGCGACAGGTAGCGCTCCAGACAGCCGCTGTTGCCACAGGGACAGAGTTCGCCGCCAGCCACCGCCGGAAGATGGCCGATCTCTCCGGCATTGCCGAAGGTGCCGCGCAAGGCCTGACCGTCCTGCACCATGCAGCCACCGAGACCGACGCCGAAATACAGATAATAGAAATCATGGAAGCCCTGCCCCGCGCCATAGAGCTGCTCGCCCAGTGCGGCCGCGGCGTGATCGACCTCGATGAAAGCCGGAAGACCGGACACTTCCGCCAGGCGTTGCTGCACCGGAAAGCCCTTCCAGCCTTCAAGCGTGGTGGGGCCGACAAAGCTCATGGACTCGACATCGAAGGGACCGGGCATGGCGAGGCCGATACCGAGAACGCGGCGGCCGGGATGGCGCTGGCGCAATTTTCCGGCTAGTGCACCGATTTCGCGCATCGCCGAGCCGGGATTGCGGCTGCGGCGGCGGCGCGCGGCGCGTGACACCACCTGCCCCGCCAAATTGACGAGGGCCACTTCCAACCCCAGCGGCGTGACGTTGACGCCCACGGCATAGCCGCCGCCGGGATTGATCATCAGGCTGGTAGCCGGATAGCCCCGGCCCTTCGGCTGATCACGCGAACCGGCGACAATATCCATGTCTTCAAGTTCGCGGATGATGTTGGACACGGTCTGGACGGTGAGGCCGACGCGGCGGGCAATGTCGCCACGGGCAATGGGGCCATGCAACCTGATCGTCTCGAGCACGATCCGCCGGTTGTAGGGACGCCCGAACTCCTGGTTTGTGCCCTTGAGACCCATCCATTCCCCCTTCCCAAGAGCAAGTTGGCACGGCCCCTTGAATAAATCAAACGGAATTCATTAATCGGCGCAACCGAAAGGCGGCCACCCCATGAGGATGGCCGCCCGGACTACGCAGACGAAGCTTACTTGCTGATCAGATAATCAACCGGAATGGGTTCCGATATCGTCCATTCGTCGACCACACCCGGCTTGCCGTTCTTGACTTCGGTGATCAGATAGCGGCCGCGGTTCTGGTGATGGATTTCACTGGTGAAGGTGCGCGGGCCAAAGAGGGTTGGCTCGTCCTTCATCTTTTCCAGTTCGGCCACCACGGCATCGGCGTCGGTTGTCTTGGCGCGTTCCACGGCCTTGGCCCAGACGTCGATCAACACATAGCCCGGATAGACGTATTGACTCGACGGATCGCCGCCGGTTACCGCCTTGTACTTGGCGTTGAAAGCGTTGACATCCGGGTTCGGGTCGTCACCATAGATCGAACCCTGGTCGGGCACGAAGAAGTTCGAGAGGTCTGGTACGGCGCTCAGCCAATAACTGCCCGACACGCCCGAGCCGTTGAGGATCATCGAGTTGATGCCCGCGGCGCGGATCTGTTTGATGGCGCTGACGGCACCCGGCATCATCGTACACAGCATGATGGCGTCCGGTTCCTTGGGCAGGCTCTTGATGCGGGTGATCTGGGCGGCGATCGAGGCATCCTCGTTCTTGAAGGTATCGCTGCCGACAAGCTGGGCGTCCTTCAGTTTCGGCAGCTCATAATCGAAACCGTCGCAGATACCCTTGTTGTATTCGGTCCAGGTGTCGAGCAGCCGGTAGAAGCTGCGGGCGTTCTTCTTGGTGTAGGACCATTCCGCCATGGTGGCGCCCTGCACGGCCGCCAGAACCGAGGCCGAGAAGGAGTGCGGGCCAACGCCCTGGATACCGGCCTTGATCGACTCGGCGCAGAGGAAGAACGACACTTTGCCGGCACTCTCCGCGGCAAGCGCGGCGGGCGAGCCGAAATCATAATCGCAGGAGACGATGACCAGTTCGGCCCCCTTGTCGAGCACTTCGAGGCCAGCCTTGGCGCCCTCGGCGCGGTCGGTCTTGGTGTCGGCGGTCACCACTTCGATCTGCTTGCCGAGCAGGCCGCCGGCCTTGTTGATCTCGTCGATGCGGATCATGGCGGCGTCCTGGGCCGGCTTGTCATAGGCCTGCATGAAGCCTGACGCAGCGGTGGCGAAGCCCACGACGATCTTGTCGCCGCCGGCGAAGGCCGCCGGACTGGTGAGCATGAATGCTCCCAGCGCGATACCCGTTGCAAATTGTAAGTTAGTTTTCATGACGTCCTCCTGTTTAAGTTTTCACGTCTTCCATCCGCCGAAGCCATCAGGCTCCTCCGGAAAGCTTGTTGAACGGCCAGTGCTTCCACACCAGCTCGCGGTTGCGGGTCAGCCCTGAGGGCCGGAACATGAGTATGCCTATCATTACCGCGCCGATGGCAATTTCCTGCACGCCGTTGGGAATGCTGAGCGTCGTGCCGCCTACAGTTACACCCTTTTCGAACCAGCGCAGAATCTGGATGATCGACGACAGCACGACAACGCCCAGGACGGCGCCCGACAGGCTGTTCATGCCGCCGACCACCAGCATGGACAGGCACGTGAAGGTCAGGCCGAGATAGAACGTATCCGGCGTCACCACGCCCACCGAATGGGCATAAAGTGCCCCGCCCAGACCCATGATGGCGCCGCTCAGCACGAAGGCGATAAGGCGCTGGTGCGGAATGTCGACGCCAGACGCACTCGCCGCCGTCGCCTCGTCGCGCGCCGCGCGCAGCGCCAGTCCGGAGCGTGAAATCGAATGGACGTAAGCAATGAACACGACGATGACGGCGCAGACGAAATAGGGCCAGATGCTGCGGTTGATCGGTATGCCGACGACCGAACTGGTGGCGCCAGTGACATTTTCCCAATTGGAATAAACCTGGTTGATGACCGCCAGCATGGCGAAGGTGGCGATCGATGCGGCGATGCCCGACAGGCGCATCAGGATCTTGCCGAAGACATAGGCGCAGGCGGCGGCAAAGATCGCGGCGCAGACGAGGCCCGCCACATAGGGCAGTTTGGTATTGAGGATCAGGCTGGGCAGCCCCGGCAGGGCCATCTTCTTCATCGGCGGTGGAATGGTGAGCCAGGCGGTCATATAGGCGCCCAGGCAAGTGAAGCCGATATGGCCGAAACTCATGACGCCGGAATTGCCGATGAAGACATACAGCCCGACGACCAGAATGACGCGAATGAAAATGTCGATGACCGTCTGGTTGAAGGGACCGGAATGCATGGTCAGCGCCAGCAGCGCCACGGCGATGAGAATGACACTCAGGCAGACCGGTGTGGAGATGGTGCGGGCGAGGATGGATGGGCGCTCGGCCATCGTCATACCCTCTGCTTTGCGGATTTTGGCGCGAAGATGCCGTTGGGCCGCCAGATGAGGGTGACGATCACCGCGCCATAGACGAAGGCATCACGGAAGGGCCGCGCATCGGCGGGCAGCACGACCTGCATCAGGACGGTGGCGCCACCGATCAGGAAGCCGGCGACGACGGCACCGGGCAGGCTGCCCAAGCCGCCGATCACCGTGGCAATGAAAGCCACCAGCATGATGTTGGCGCCCATCTGGATGTCGACGGTTCCGGTTTGCGTGACAAGGATCAGGCCAACGGCGGCGGCCAGCATGCCGCTGACCGCGAAGGCCAGCATGATGACGCGGTTGGCGCGCACCCCCAGCATGCGGGCCATGGTGAAGTTCTCGGCGGCGGCGCGCATTTCGAGTCCATAGCGGGTGCGTTTGAGAAAGGCGGTGAGTGCCATCAGGATCACCATGGTGGTGCAGATGGTGATGACCTGCAGCAGCGGAATGCGCGCGCCGAACACTTCAACCGGCAGGCTGAGGTTGGACCACAGATCGATGGACTTGGGCCGGCTTGAATAGAGCATCAGCAGGAAATACTTGATGACAAAGCCAAGCGCGAAGGAGGCGATCATCATGGTCGCCGGATTGGCGTTGCGGAAACGCCTGAACACCAGAATTTCCGACAGCACCGACAGCCCGGCGCCGATCATCAGGACCAGCGGAATGAGAATGACGGTCGGCAGGTTTCCGGCAAAGACAATGGCCGCCGCATCGATCGACGGCCACAACAAGGCGAAAACGCAGAAGGCGATGTAGTCGCCATGGGCGAAGTTCACCAGGCGCATGACACCGAAGATGAGTGCGATGCCCAGCGCCCCCAGCGCATAGAGGCTGCCGAGGCTAAGCGCATCGAAGAATATCTGCAGGAGCGCTGTCACCTCAGTGATCCCCATAACCGAAATAGGCCTGCCGCAGCGCCTCGCCCTTGACCAGCTCGCGGGCATCGCCCTCAAGTGCCACTTCGCCCGAGCGCATCAGCACCATGCGGCCGCCAGTCAGCATGGCGCGCGTGGCGCTCTGTTCGACGATCAGCAGCGTCAGCCCGCGGCTGTCACGCAGCTTGATCAGCGTCGCATAGACATCGTCGATGACCTTGGGCGCCAAGCCCAGCGAGGGTTCGTCGATGGCAATCAGCCGCGGGCCCGCCATCAAGGCGCGGCCGATCACCAGCATCTGCTGCTGGCCGCCGGAGAGTACGCCCGCATGCTGGTCCTTGCGGTCCTTCAGCATGGG
>JBKJQD010000357.1:0-4721 GCA_046594125.1 Aestuariivirga sp. | reverse complement strand
GCGAGCTTCTGGCGAGCCAGGATTTCGAGAGCTCCAAGCACAAGCTCGCGCTGGGGTTGGGAAAAACCATCGGCGGCGAGCCGGTGATCGCCAACCTCGCCAAGATGCCCCACCTCTTGATCGCCGGCACCACCGGCTCGGGCAAGTCGGTGGCGATCAACACCATGATCCTGTCGCTGCTCTACCGGCTCAAGCCCGAACAATGCCGGCTGATCATGGTCGATCCCAAGATGCTCGAACTCTCCGTCTATGACGGCATCCCCCACCTGCTCACCCCCGTCGTCACCGACCCGAAGAAGGCGGTGGTGGCGCTGAAATGGGCGGTGCGCGAGATGGAAGAGCGCTACCGCAAGATGTCCAAGTTGGGGGTGCGCAACATCGACGGCTTCAACGCCCGCATGAAGCAGGCTCAAGCCAAGGGCGAACAGATTTCGCGCACCGTGCAGACCGGCTTTGATCCCGAATCGGGCGAACCGATTTTCGAAAAGGAGGCGATGGACCAGCAGGCCATGCCCTATATCGTGGTCATCATCGACGAGATGGCCGACCTGATGATGGTGGCGGGCAAGGACATCGAAGGTGCCGTGCAGCGCTTGGCGCAGATGGCGCGCGCGGCGGGCATCCATGTGGTGATGGCCACGCAACGGCCCTCGGTTGACGTCATCACCGGTACCATCAAGGCCAACTTCCCCACCCGCATGTCGTTCCAGGTGACATCGAAGATCGACAGCCGCACCATTCTGGGTGAGCAGGGTGCCGAGCAGCTTCTGGGCCAGGGCGACATGCTGTACATGGCGGGCGGCGGGCGCATCTCGCGGCTGCACGCGCCCTTCGTCGCCGACGAGGAAGTCGAAAAGATCGTCACCTATCTGAAGCAGCAGGGCCAGCCTGAATATGTCGAGGCGGTCACCGAGGAAGCCGACGAGGGCTCCTATGGCGAGCCGGGAGCCATGGAGGGTGTGGGCGGCGGATCGGGCGATGATCTCTATGATCAGGCGGTGGCGGTGGTGTTGCGCGACAAGAAGGTGTCAACGAGTTACGTGCAGCGCCGTCTGCAGGTCGGCTACAACAAGGCGGCGAGCCTCATCGAGCGCATGGAGAAGGAGGGTGTGATTTCGGCTGCCAACGGCACCGGGAAACGCGAGATCCTGGTGCCGGGCGATAGCGCGCGGGATTAGCCCCGCCTCAAATTCGGCTGGTTCTTGCGGATAAAGGGCCTATCACCTAGACAACGGCCATCACTTGGCCTCCGATGGGAATTGCATGATGAAAATCTTTCTGAGAATATTCTGGCTGCTGGCCATTTGCCTGGGCCTTGCCACGGCGCCGGCGCTGGCGGCCAAGGCGATCAGTGTCACGCCGCAGCAGGCGGCTTCCGTCGATGCCATTTCGGCCTATATCAACAGCTTCAAGACCATGCAGGGCGAGTTCTCGCAGATCAGCCCCAAGGGCAACCTGTCGCGCGGTGTGTTTTACATTTCGAAGCCCGGCAAGATGCGCTTCGAATATGCTCCGCCCAATCCGTTTCTCATCGTCGCCGATGGCAAGTGGCTGACCATCAAGAACCGCGCCAAGGAAAAAGGTGACCAGTTCCCGCTGTCGCAGACGCCGCTGCGTCTGGTGCTCGGCGAAAATGTTGACCTGATGCGCGATACGAAGATCCTCGGCTTCGAGGAACAGGACGGCCTGGTCTCGGTGACACTTGAGGACAACGACGGCAGCCTCGGCGGCCAGTTGACGCTGGTTTTCGACCAGACGCGCAAGGCCCTGCAACAATGGGTGGTCATCGACAGCAAAGGCCGCCGCACCACAGTGTCGCTGGAAAATGTCGTGGCCGGGTTGAAGACCGATCCCAAGCTCTTCGTCGTCACCTTCAACCGCAAGGAGAAGGACGCGAAGTAGCGCCGCAGGAGAGGCTTGCAAGACTGGCCTCGTCCGGCCTAATGGCTTGGCGATGACACTCAAGATCGCCACCTGGAACATCAATTCGGTGCGGCTGCGCATCGGCCTCGTCACCCGTCTGCTGGAGCAGTGGCAGCCCGACGTGTTGTGCCTTCAGGAAACCAAATGTCCTCAGGGGCAGTTTCCCTCCGGCCCGCTCAAGGACATGGGCTATGAGCACATCGCCGAGTCGGGCCAGAAGGGCTATCACGGTGTGGCCATTGTCTCGCGCATTCCCTTCGCCAGCCAGCACCACGTCCGCCAGTTTTGCGCCAAGGACGACTGCCGCCACATCGCCGTGACGCTCAAGTCGAGGAAACCGGTGACCATCCACAATCTCTATGTTCCGGCGGGCGGTGATGAACCCGATCCGAAAATCAATGAGAAGTTCGCCCACAAGCTGCAATTCCTCGACGAACTGGAAGGCTGGTTCGGCAAGGATTGCGTGGGCCAGGGCGAGCACGCCATCGTCACCGGTGATCTCAACATTGCCCCGCTCGAGCATGATGTCTGGTCGCACAAGGACCTGCTGAAGGTGGTCAGCCACACGCCGGTCGAGGTGGCGGCCCTCAACCGGGTGCAGAAGGCCGGGCAATGGGTCGATGTCATGCGCCAGCATGTGCCCGCCTCCCAGAAGCTCTATACGTGGTGGAGCTACCGCGCCAAGGATTGGGAGGCGGCCAATCGCGGGCGGCGGCTTGACCATATCTGGTCAACACCGGACTTGGCGCCAGGTTGCACGGCCATCGACGTCCTCAAGGAGGCGCGCGGCTGGACCCAGACCTCGGACCATGTTCCGGTCATGGCGCAATTCAAATTATAGGCCCTTGAAGGTTTTCGCCTGTTCGAACATCTGCCGCGCCAGATCGAGGTCGAGCAGCGAGGTATCGAGTTTGCGGGCCAGGGCGTTGAAGACGGCGGAACCGAAGTCCGGATATTCGCGGGCCAGGCGCAAGAACAGGCCGCGGTCGATGCGGGCGGCGGTCAGCACCTCGCTGGCCCTGGCCGTCACCGAATAGGGCACATCGCCGATCATGCCGACTTCGCCGAGAAGCGCTCCCGGCCCGGCGGAACCGGCCTTCTCGCCTTCGACGGCGATGTCAGCGTGGCCGCTGAGGATGAGATAGGCGGCCCCACCGCGCAGGCCCTGCTTGATCAGCACTTCGCCCGCCGCGAACATCTGGCGTTCGGAGGAGAAGGCCAGAACCTGCAAGTGTACGGGATCGCACTCCGCAAAGATCGGAATGCCCCGGAATGTCTCCGCATCCGCCCTGACGCTCATTCAGCGCCGCTTGGCCCAAGACCCAACAATAGCCCGCCACCCCATTCCCATTGCCCGAATCCCCGAAGCGACCCGCTGGCATTAGAGTCCGATTGGGCTTTCAGATCAAGGGACCAGCTTGTAGCCGCCACCTTCGGTCACCAGGAGTTCGGCGTGCGCCGGGTCGCGCTCGATCTTCTGGCGCAGGCGGTAGACGTGGGTTTCCAGCGTGTGGGTGGTCACCCCGGCGTTGTAGCCCCAGACGTCATGCAGCAGCACGTCGCGGCCCACCACTTGTTCTCCGGCCCTCAGCAGGAACTTGATGATGGCGGTTTCCTTCTCGGTCAGCCTGACCTTCCTGGCATCATCACGGATCAGCATCTTGGCGGCGGGCTTGAAGGTATAGGGGCCGACCTTGAAGATCGCATCCTCGCTCTGCTCGTGCTGGCGCAAGTGGGCGCGGATGCGGGCCAGCAGCACCCCGAAGCGGAAGGGCTTGGTCACATAGTCGTTGGCGCCCGAATCGAGGCCGAGGATGGTATCCGAATCGGAGGCCTGCCCGGTCAGCATGATGATCGGCCCCTTGTAGCCGTTGCGGCGGATGATCTTGCAGGCCTCGCGGCCATCCATGTCGGGCAGGTTGACGTCGAGCAGCACGAGATCGGCGTGGTCGGCCTTCACCGCCTTGACGCCCGCCGTGGCGTTGGCGACGTCGGTCACCACGAATTCCTCGTGCAGCGAGAATTGCTCCTTGAGCGTATCGCGCAGCATGTCGTCGTCGTCGATGATGATGATTTTCTTGGTGGTGCTCATGTATCTTGTCCCAGCGAGTTGGCGGCACTCTTGTCTTTTTCACAGAAATTGCGCAACACAACAAGCCGTGAGGAAAACCGTCACTCATATTCACGTTCGCGCGATCAACATGTCATCGCAGCGCGGGCTCTTGCAGGCAGGCAGCCTTGCGGTGCCTTGTTCGCTAGGCCGCTCCGGCCGCACGCACTTGAAGCGCGAGGGTGATGGCGCGACACCGGTTGGGTCATGGCAACTGCGCCGCCTGTTCTACCGGGCCGGCCGCATGGTGCCGCCACGGGCCTGGACAGTTGGGCTACCGATCGGCCCGCAAGATGGCTGGTGCGAAACGGTGGGCGACCGCAACTACAACCGTCTGGTCAAGATGCCCTATGCGGTGAGCCATGAGACCATGCAGCGCGCCGATCAACTCTACGACATCGTGGTGGAGCTGTCGCACAACCAGCGGCCACGGGTGCAGGGCCATGGCAGCGCCGTGTTCTTTCACTTGCGCCAACCCGATGGCGGACCAACAGCAGGCTGCATCGCCGTGTCGCTGCGCGATATGAAGATCATTCTCGGCCTGTGCGGGCGGAAGACGCGGATGGTGGTTTAGGATTGATTTCCCTCCCCACAAGGGGGAGGGGGACTGGAGGTCTGGTGCCGAATATCGCCGATCCTACCCTGACATAGGTCGCGCCGCAGGCGATGGCTGCCGCGAAATCGCCGC
>JBKJQD010000253.1:0-7512 GCA_046594125.1 Aestuariivirga sp. | reverse complement strand
TTCCTGATGTCGGCGGGCATTCCGGTGCAGAAACGCGTCTTTGCCCACGGCTTCCTGTTCAGCCGCGGCGAGAAGATGTCGAAGTCGGTTGGCAATGTTGTGGCACCCGCCGATCTGGTGAAGAACTATGGCGTCGACCAGACGCGCTATTTCTTCCTGCGCGAGGTGCCCTTTGGCCAGGACGGCAATTACAGCCATGAAGCCATCGTCAACCGCATCAACGCCGACCTCGCCAACGACCTCGGCAATCTGGCGCAGCGTTCGCTGTCGATGATCGCCAAGAACTGTGCGGCCAAGGTTCCGGCTTGTGGTGAATTCTTGGAGGCCGACAAGGAGATCATGGCAGGAGCGGGAGCCATTCTCGCCGAGGCCCGCACGCACCATGACGCCTATGCCATCAACAAGGCGCTGGATGCCATCTGGAAGGTGGTGGCCGACGCCAACCGCTATTTCGCTGGCCAGGAACCCTGGGCGCTCAAGAAGACGAATCCCGCCCGGATGGATACCGTGCTCAATGTGACGGCGAATGTGCTGCGGACCGTTGGCATTCTCATCCAGCCCTATATGCCCCAATCCGCGTCCAAGCTGCTCGATCTTCTTGCCGTGCCACCCGAGGCGCGCAGTTTCGCGCATATCGGCGAAAAACTTGTGGACGGTACCGCCTTGCCTTCGCCATCCGGCATTTTCCCGCGCTATGTGGAGGAGGGGGAGACCCCGGCGAAGTCGTGACGGGGATGCTGGTCGTTGACAGCCATTGCCACCTCGATTTCGATGGACTTTCCGGGCAACTGCCCGAGGTTCTGGATCGGGCTGAACAGGCCGGTGTCGGTCTCATGGTATCGATCTCATCGAGGGTGCGGAGCTTTGCCAAGCTGCGCGGCATTGCCGAGGAAAATTCCAATGTTTTCTGTACGATAGGCACCCATCCTCATAATGCGCATGAGGAACTGGATGTGACCGTGGCGGAGCTTGTCGATCTCGCCCGCCACCCGAAGGTGGTGGCGATCGGCGAAGCGGGACTCGACTATCATTATGATCTCAGCCCGCGTGATGCCCAGGAGCAGGGCTTCCGCCTGCACATCGCCGCGGCGCGCGAAACCGGCTTGCCCCTGGTCATCCACAGCCGCGAGGCCGAGGCCGACACGGCCCGCATCCTCGATGAGGAAATGGCCAAGGGCGCCTTCAAGCCGCTGCTGCACTGCTTTACATCGAAACCGGAACTGGCCCGCGCCGCGCTGGCGCTTGGCGGCTATGTGTCGTTCTCCGGCATCCTCACCTACAAGAGCGCCGAGAACCTGCGCCAGGCGGCGGCTGAAATCCCCATGGACCGGCTGCTGGTCGAAACCGATGCGCCCTATCTGGCGCCGGTGCCCTATCGCGGCAGGGACAATGAACCAGCCTTCGTGGTGAAGACGCTCGAAGTTCTGGCCAGGGTCAAGGGTGTCTCGGTTGAAGACATGGCCAGGGCTACCAATGAAAACTTCTTCCGGCTGTTTTCCAAGATGCCACGCCCGGCGCGCTTTTCCGCCGCCGCATGACGGCGACGCTCACCATTCTGGGCTGCGGCTCATCGGGCGGCGTGCCGCGCATCGGCGGCGACTGGGGAAGCTGTGACCCGGCCAACCCGAAGAACCGCCGCCGCCGCTGTTCGGTGCTATTGACCCAGACCAGCGCCCAGGGGGCTACCCGGGTGCTCATCGACACCTCGCCCGACATGCGCGACCAGATGCTCTCCGCCAACATCCGCGACATCGACGCCGTGCTCTACACCCACGAACACGCCGACCATACCCATGGCATCGACGAGTTGCGGGCCTTCTTCCTGCTGAAGCGCAACAAGGTTCAGGTCTGGGCCGACGAGCCGACCGGGCAGATGCTGATGAGCCGTTTCGCCTATTGCTTCTATACGGCACCGGGCAGCGACTATCCGCCCATCATCAATCTCAACCGGCTGGTGGCGGGCGTTCCGGTAACGGTGGCCGGAGCAGGGGGCGCCATCACCGCCCTGCCATTCCGCGTTCACCATGGCAACATCGACGCGCTGGGCTTCCGCATCGGCGCCACGGCCTATGTGCCGGATCTCAACGGCATCCCCGATGCAAGCCTGCCAGTACTCCGCAATCTCGATCTGCTGATCATCGATGCCCTGCGGCGCACACCGCATCCGAGCCATTTCAGCCTGCCGGAAACGCTGTCATGGATCGAACGTCTGAAACCCAGTCGCGCCATCATCACCAACATGCATGTCGATCTCGATTTCGACACGCTGCGGCGCGAACTTCCATTGCACATCGAACCCGCCTATGACGGGCTTGAACTTGCCATCTGACATTGCGGAGAGAAACATCATGCTGAAGCGCCTCATCGCGGGGTTTTGCGCCTTTGCCGCCCTGGCCGGACCCGGCCTCGCCCAACAAGCCTGCGAGCCCTCCAAACTGGCCGCCACCGTCGATGCCTATGCACTCGAACCTTTCAGCGCCCGCACCTGGCGTGTGTTACAGGGCAAGGGTGATCCGATGATCGACCGCTCCTATCAGGGCCAGGACATCTGGGACCAGCAGGAACGCTGGAAGAAGCTCACCGCCGCCATCCTCCCCGATGCCGCCAGTTTGCAAAATCCGGACTGGAATTGCCGCATCGGTTATCCGCTGGAAGTCCTTGAAAAACGTGCCGGATCGCTGGGCCGCGACAACCCCTATGTGAAGCAATGGCTGCTGGCCCAGGAGAAGGTCATGCAGGCGTGTAGCACACAAGGTGCCGATGACATCATATTGCCGCCGCCGCTCGACATCGAACCCGCTTTCGCCAATCTGCAGAAGGAGGATCGCGCCTATCAGGAGGCCTCGGTCGCCTTCTACCGGAACAAGGAACGCGCCCTCACACTGTTCCGCGCCATTGGCGCAAGCGCCTCGCCGCATCGCGCGGCGGCCCGCTACAATGTGGCGAACCTGCTGGCCAATGGGCGGAAGCTGGACGAGGCCCGGGCCGAGGCCACGGCCATTCTGGCCGATCCGGCTCTCGCTAGCGTTCATGCCATCACCCGCCAGTTGGTGGGCTATGTGGCCAATTTGCAGGACACCGCCCAAAGCTGGACCGGCCTGATTGAAAGCAATGTGGCGATCCTCGAAACGCCAGCCGGCAAAATCCTCGCCTCGGAAGACCTGAAGAGTGAATATGCCCGGGCGCTTCATGACATCGACTACGCCGGGGTGCGCGCCAAGGATGGCGACTGGTGGATCGATGGCACCTTGCCGGAAAATCCCACCGTATCGAAGGCCCTTGTCGACATGTCGCGCAAGCACGCCATGGTGCTGTGGATGATGGCGGGTCAGAGCGCCAATGAACCTTATCAGCAAGCCAATTGGGGGCTGATCGGTGACAAGTGGAACACCCGCATGTCGGCCTATTTCGGCAAGGCCCTGGCGCTGCAACCTGCTGCCTCCGGCATCAGCGGCCCGGCTCTCACCATGCTCAATGCCGGGCGCGCCTTGGCCGGTGACGCTTCACGCAAGGCCCTGTGGGACGCGGCAACGACGGCCATGTCCGCCGCCGCTGCAAGCTGCGGCACCGACCCGCAGACCGCCGCCGCCGGTTATCTTCTGGGCCAGGCGGTACGGCTGTCGGCCATGTCGGGCAATTTCGCGGAAGCCTATGCCGGGCTTGAAGCAGCGCCGTTCAAGACATCGCGGTCCTATTACGAGCAGACGCTGCTGAAATTCGCGCAGTATCTGGCGGGGCAGGGCAATGTGACGGAGCTGCGCAAATTGCGCGACCGCTTCATCACGCCGGACCTCTTGAAGTCCATCCCCGAGGCCGACACGATTGGCGATAGCTTTGCGGAAGTGGCAGCGTTTGCCGCCGAGGATGAGGCGCAATTCAAAAATGCGCTGCGCCAGCACAGTGATCCGGCCAGCAACATCGTGCTGAACCTGCTGCCGGTCAAAACCCTGTGGGCCTATGCCGAGGACGCCAGCTTCGCTACGCCTGAGCGCGCACTCTTTGCCCGCGCTGCCTGGACCCGCGATTATGCGCTGGGCCACACGCCAGCCAAGAGCCAGACGGAGATGCTGGCCACGCTGAACCCGGCGCTGGCCGATGCCGCCGCCAAGGCCGCCGCCGACTATGCCAAGGCCGGTCCCGAGCGGCTGCGGCTGTTAACCATATTGAGGAGCCCGCGTTTCAACATTCTGGTCGCTGGTCCCGGTGACTGGAAGCCCGAGAGCCTGAAGCCCGATGATTTCGCCGGGCTTGATTCCTCGGACCACAACGACAGGAACTGGTGGTGCCCGCTGGAACCCGACAGGCAACTTGGCGCCTTGCGCCAGCAGGCCGATCAGGCGACGGGCGTAAGCTCGACCGGCGAGTACTGGCAGAAGGACCATGGCGACGTGTTCGATTTAACCCAGCTGGAGAGTCTGAACCGCAACCGCGACGCCATGCTGCGCCAGCACCCGATGGTCAAGAATGTGAACTGGAAAGAGATCGAGGCGCTGGCCGCCATGCCGTCGGCGCCAAAGAAACTGACCGAAGCGGCCATCCGCTGGGGCAAGGCCAGCACAGGCGGTGATGGCGCACCGGAGGCGCTGGCGCTGGCCGTGAAGTCCACGCGCTATGGCTGCAACTGGCACGGCGGCCATGGCCGCTATTCGAAGCCGGCCCAGGAGCTGCTGCGCAAGAAGTTCAAGGGCACCGTGTGGGCCAAGGCCACGCCATACTGGTTCGACTGCCAGCGCACCGAGTTGGACAAGGACTACAACAAGGTGACAGTCTGCGAACCGAAGACCTGGGCGAAACAAGCACCGCTGAAGTGACATGGGTGGTTTGACGGGCAAGGCATTGATCTGATAACAATTATATAAAATTCAGTCATCTAAAAATATTCCATAATATATATTATGCGAATGGAGTTGGCCTTGTACGGGATCGATGTTGCGATGACTGGCTGGATCAATGCCCTCTCTGGCCACTTTAGGATTGCGGACATGATGCTGGTCTGGGTATCGGCAATTGGCTTGCCGCTTCTGGTGGCAGCCGTTGCCCTGCAATGGTGGTCTCTGGCTGACCGAGCAACATCCGGCACATACTCCTCAGCGCCGGACTGGCCTTCCTCCTCGGTTTGCTTCTGAACCATATCCTGTTGCTCGGCATTCACCGGATCAGGCCCTACGACGCCGGCGTGAGCCATCTGCTGATCGCCCCGAGCGCCGATCCGTCCTTTCCTTCCGACCACGCCACCGCCAGCTTCGCCATTGCCGCGATCTTCCTGCTCCATGGCCTGAGGCGCGGCTACGGCTTCCTGGCCGCCGCGATCCTCGTTTCGCTGTCACGCGTCTATCTCGGCACCCACTACGTGTCGGACGTTCTGGGCGGCGGCGCCACCGGCATTGTGGCGGCTCTTGCGGTTTTTAGATTCTATCCCAAGGGTTCGAGGATTGACCGCTTTCTGACCAACATCCTCTGAGGACGCGCCATGGACCCCAATCCCGCCACCACGGACCCGCGCCAGATCAACACCCTGCGCGCCATCATGAAGGCGCTGCGCACGCCGGTGACCGGCTGTCCGTGGGATATCGAGCAGACCTTCGCCAGCATCGCACCCTACACCATCGAGGAAGCCTATGAGGTGGCCGATGCCATCGCCACGGGCACCCGCGCCGAGCTTTGCGAGGAACTGGGCGACCTGCTGCTGCAGGCCGTCTACCACGCCCAGATGGCGGACGAGGAAGGCTCCTTCACCTTCGACGACGTGGTCGAGGCCATTTGCGCCAAGATGATCCGCCGCCATCCGCATGTCTTCGGTGATGAGAAGGCGCGCTCAGCCAAGCTCGCCAAGGGCTTCTGGGAGACCATGAAGGCGAAGGAGCGCCAGGACCAGCCGAAAGCGGGGCTGCTCGACAGCGTGCCCATCGCCCTGCCCGGCCTGACGCGCGCCGTGAAGCTGCAAGCCAAAGCCGCCCGGGCGGGTTTCGACTGGCCTTCTGTCGACAACGTCTATGACAAGATCGCCGAGGAGGTGGCCGAGTTCCGCGCCGCTGCCGATGACGAAAAGAAAGAGGAATATGGCGACCTGCTGTTTGCCATGGCCAATGTGGCGCGGCATTTAGGGATCGATCCGGAGGATGCCCTGCGCGGCACCAATGCCAAGTTCCAGCGCCGTTTCGCGCATATCGAGGCAAGGCTGGCCGAAACCGGCAAGTCGCCACAGGAATCAAATCTGACTGAGATGGACGCGCTCTGGGACGAAGCCAAGCGGTTGGAAAAATAAAATCTAAACCGCCGCCACCTTCTTGGCTGCGGCGCGTTTCATCATTTTGCCGAAGCGGGCCGCCGCCTGGCCTGCCGCATCTTCCGGAAGCCGTACTGAAAGGCGCATACGGCCATCCGGGAACATCTTGCGCTCCATCACCTCGCCGCGGTCATGCAGCCACGCCTGGCCCTGCCCATCGGCTGGATCGACGAACACATGGTACAATGTGCCGCCGCTGCCAAGACGGTCTTCAACCAATTGCAACAGCTGTGGCAGGCCCTCGCCGGTCACCGCCGAGAGCAGCACGCAATTGTCCTTGCGCTGGGCCTGCGACTGGCGTGATGCCCGGGTTTCCGCATCAAGCAGGTCGAGCTTGTTCCACACTTCGATCATCAGCCCGCGGCGCACTTCGTCGATTCCGAGTTCGTCGAGCACCCGGTTCACGTCAGCGCTTTGCGATTCGGTTTCGGCGTGGCTGACATCGCGTACATGCAGGATGACATCGGCCGCCAGGACTTCCTCCAGCGTGGCGCGGAAGGCGGCGATCAGCGAAGTTGGCAAATCGGAGATGAAGCCCACGGTATCCGACAGGATGATGTTGCGGCCCAGGGGCAGGGCTATCACCCGCATGGTGGGATCGAGCGTTGCAAAGAGCAGGTCCTTGGCCAGCACCGTGGCGCCGCTCAGGCGGTTGAACAGTGTTGACTTGCCAGCATTGGTGTAGCCCACCAGGGCCACCACCGGAAAGGGCACCCGCGCCCTGCCCTTGCGATGCAAGGCGCGCGTCTTGACCACCGATTGAAGCTGCTTCTCGATCTTGCTGATGCGCTCCTCGATGAGGCGGCGATCAGCCTCAAGCTGGCTTTCGCCGGGGCCGCCGAGGAAGCCGAAGCCGCCGCGCTGGCGTTCGAGATGGGTCCACGAGCGCACCAGGCGGCTCTTCTGGTATTGCAGATGGGCGAGTTCGACTTGCAGCGTGCCTTCGCTCGTCGAAGCGCGCCGCCCAAAGATTTCCAGAATGAGGCCGGTGCGGTCCAAAACCTTGGCGCCCCAGGCCTTCTCCAGGTTGCGCTGCTGGATCGGTGAAAGCTGGGCGTTGACCACCACCAGTTCGGCCTTGGCTTCTTCCACCAGTTTGGTGATTTCATCGACCTTGCCACTGCCCAGCAAGGTGGCCGGACGCGGTGTGGAGAGCGGCGCCACGAGGCGCCCGGCAACGTCGAGACCGATCGCCTCGGCCAGCCCCACGGCCTCCGCCAGCCGTG
>JBKJQD010000289.1:0-6900 GCA_046594125.1 Aestuariivirga sp. | reverse complement strand
AATGTTTTACCAGTTCCCGGAGGGCCAACCAGCAAAGCACCCTTTGGAATCTTGCCACCAAGACGCTGGAACTTTTGCGGGTCTTTCAGAAACTCAACAACTTCCTGCAAATCATCCTTCGCTTCATCAACACCAGCCACATCTTCAAATGTCACCCGGCCATGCTTTTCGGTCAGAAGCTTGGCCTTGGATTTGCCAAAGCCCATGGCCTTGCCGGAGCCCGCCTGCATCTGGCGGATGAAGAAAATCCACACACCGATCAGCAGCACCATCGGCAGCCAGTAGATCAGCGCATTGGTGAGAAGCGAATCGCCCTGCGCGGCGCGGAAGGTGATCTGGATGTTCTTCTTGCGCAGTTCGTTGATCTGGTTCTCGTAATAGAACAGAGGCCCCGAGGTGCGCAGTTCCGAGCCGTCGCTGAGCTTGCCAGTGATGGTCTCGCCGGAGATGGTGATCGCCTTCACCGACCCGGCATTGGCTTTGTCGAGGAAGTCGGAATAACTGATCTCCGACGACGAACTGCGGCCCACCTGCCCCTGAAACAGGCTGAACAGCGCAAACAGCAGCAGGGCAATGACGATCCAGACGGCAAAATTACGGAATTGGTTCACGTGGTCCCTCAAATCTCAGCCTTGAGCCTTCCAGCTCGGGCTGTCTTATCCCAGACATGAACTGTAACATAGGTCGGCGGAAGCTTAATTCCAAGCGCGCCAACAGCGTAAATGGGCCGTTAGGACTTAAGGCGCGAACAAAACCGGGCCACGATCCCCGTCTGCGGCGAAGCCCACGGCAAGATGGCTGGCAGGCTGTCCCGGACAAAGGCCGGAAGGTTCGTGGCAGGCGCCAGTTTTGCCGCCAGAAAGGCCGGAACGATAGGGCTGCCGGGCGCGGCGCTGATCTCGAAACGCTTGTCCCACATGAGCTTGCCCGAGGCCGGCACGATGACGGGTGCCGGATCGATCCGTCCCGGCTCCCGCCCGATCAGCATTTCCCGCGTCCGCCTGGCAATGATCGCCCCGCCCAGCGTCCGGCGCCCGTTGCGTCCAAGGGCGAACCATGCCGCCAAAAGTTCCAGTTCGGCGGGTTCCGGCATCTTGCCGCCGCCATAGCGGCTGGTGAGCCAGCCCAGGATGCGCGCCTGAAGTAGCGGAGTCTGATCGGCAAAGGCCTGAACCGGCACCGTGCAAAATCCGCTCTCGTGTTCGATGACATGCAGCCGCACCCAGTCATCGGTGGCACCCCACAGGGCTTGCGACGCCTCCAGCGCCCGATCCGCCAGGCCAGCAAGCCCTTCCGGCGTGATCCCCAGCCCCTCCAGCACCGGCAGCGCCCGGCGGATACGCACCCGCTCGTAGCGCTCGTCCTCATTGCTCGGGTCATCAATCCACGCTTGGCTCATCCCCTGGAGAAAAACCCGCATGTCCCGCCGCTTCAAATCCAGCAGCGGTCTGAAAAGCCGTACCCCGTTCCATTGGCTCCAGCGGTGAATGCCAGCCAGGCTGTCGATGCTGGAGGTCCTGGCCAGCCGCATCAGCACCGTCTCCGCCTGATCATCCAGCGTATGAGCGGTCATCAGCACGGTTGCACCATTGTCGCGGCACCAATCGGACATGAGATCATAGCGGGCCTTCCGCGCCTTGGCTTGAATGCCGGTGGCGGGCTTGTCACCCGGCCATCGCAACGTCTGGTGCGGCAACCCCAATGCCGCACACCAAGCCGATACCTGAGCCGCCTCGGCAGCCGACTCCATGCGCAGCCCGTGATCGATGGTCAGGACGGAAAATCCGGGCACTACCCTGCCTGTCACGCGAAGAGGGACAAGAAACTCGTGCGCCAGCCGGAGCAGGGCCATCGAGTCAGACCCGCCGGAAACGGCGAGTGCCACATGGGTCTCGCCGGCAATCGCCTGGAACAGATCAGGCCTGGCAGCCAGCACGCTTGGCTTCGGCCTGGGCGCGCTTGCGGGCCTCGACAGCCTTGGGGAATTCACTGCTCACCGCCGCATAGGCGGCACAGGCCTGCTGCGCCTGGCCCAGCCGGTTCAGCGAAATGCCAAGCTTCAAAAGGCTGTCGGCGGCGCGGCGGCTCTTGGGATATTTCTTGTAGCCTTGCAGGAAGGCCTGGGCCGCCTGCCGGTAATCATTCTGGGCATAATAGGTCTCACCCAGCCAGTACTGGGCGCTGCCCGCCAGGCTGTGATCGGGATACTTCTGCAGGAAGCTGCTGAACCCCCCCTCGGCATCACCGAACTGGCGGCGCAGCAGGCTCTCGTTGGAACTCTCGTAGAGTGCTTCCGGATTCTCTGGCGACAGCGAGACGGTCTCGATCGAATCGGCATTGGCATTGGCATTGGCGGGCGCCTGACTGACGAAAGCATCGTCGCCCGGTTCCTGCTGCGAAGGTGGAACCAGAACCTTGCCCTGGAAGCCGCCATCATCGGGCTTGGCGGCGCCACTGCTCATCGCCCCCAGAACCTGGGCTTCCGGCGCCTTGTTCAGCGCCACCGCATTGCTACCCGACGCGGCATCCAGCGGCGCCATTTCGATTTCGGCAACACCACTTTCCTGGATTGCCGGAACCTGTTCGGTGGCAGCCGGTGCCGGTTCCGCAATGGCCGCTACAGCCAGCTTGCGCGGCACCTGCGGGGCCACATCGAGCCCTCCGGATTTGGTGGCCTGGCCGCGCAACTGCTTGACCTCGAAGTTCAGTTCTTCGATCTGACCCATCAGGCCGCGCACCTGCTCCTCGAGCTGCGACATGCGCACCGCCATTTCGGAGGCCGACTGTGCCATGGCCGGCGACATCAGGCCGAGGCCCACAAGAGCCACCGCCGCTACCGTCGATTTCAGATACTTGAACATGTCCGACACCATTCCACGCCGGTCCCGCAATGCTACCGTCTTGACCCTGCAACTGGAACGCAATCGCGGTAAAATTGAGGCTGTGCCGGGTTGGCCAAAACAAACACCGCAAGCGTTGCTAGTTTGCCCCACCGGTGATGACGGTTACCGCCCGGCGGTTCTGCGAATAGCACTGTTCGGCATCGCACAAAGCCACCGGCCGCTCCTTGCCATAGGCGATCGAGGAAATGCGGCTGGCCTTCACGCCATTGGATATCAGGAACTCGCGGGCCGCCGTGGCACGCCTTGCCGACAACGAGATATTGTATTCGCGCGTACCGCGCTCGTCGGCATGGCCTTCCATCTGCACGATGACGGCGGAATACTGCTGCAGCCACTGGGCCTGACGGCGCAGCGTCTCCTGGGCTTCCGGCGACAGGGTGGACTTGTCTTCCGCAAAGTAAACGCGGTCACCAATATTTGTGGTGAACTCCTGCTCGGATCCCGGCTTGACTTCGCCAACACCCGGCCCCGAGCCCGCATCGAGATCCGGCGTATTCTTCTTTGAACAGGCAGCCAATGCCAGGAAGCAGCAGCAGATAGCCGCAAACTTGAAACTTCCGAGACGTGAAATCATAACAACAACTCCTTGGCCGGACCCCGCTCCGGCCGGCTCACCGATTTGCCCCGGCGGGCGGCACATGAACCCTTTGTTTACCCTGAAGCAACAGGGTTAATTTTCCCTGACCCGCCGGTTTGGGCCCGCACTTAGCTGGTCTTGGCGCCACCGGTGATGACGGTGACGGCGCGGCGGTTCTGCGAATAGCATTGCTCGGCATCACAGGTTGCAGCCGGGCGTTCCTTGCCATAGGCGATGGACGAAACCCGTGCCGCCTCGATGCCCTGGGCGATCAGGAACTCGCGTGTTGCCGTGGCCCGTCTGGCCGACAGCGCGATGTTGTATTCGCGCGTACCGCGTTCGTCGGCATGGCCTTCGACCTGGATCGACACACCCGGATACTGCTTGAGCCACGCCACCTGGCGGCGCAGCGTTTCCTGCGCATCAGGCGCCAGCGTCGATTTGTCCTCGGCGAAATAGACCCGGTCGCCGACATTGGCGGAGAAATCTTTTTCCGAACCCGGCATGGCCTCGCCGGCGCCCAGACCGGCATTGGCCTCGAGGTCCGGCGTATTCTTCTTGGAACAGGCGGTCAGCGCCAGAACGCAGCACAGGGCCGCGGCAAACTTGAAACTCGACGATGCTTTCATTTTCTCAACTTCCCGTTTTGGTTCATGTGGAGACGGACCAGCGCATCCCCGCGCCGCGCCGTCATGGGCCCCCCGGCCCGATTTCGTTTGACGCTTCAGTTCAACTTCGGCGACCAGGCCGGGTCCGAGGCAAATCCCGGCGTCGGCACTTGCTGTTCGTTGTAGCCGGTGATGTCCACCGAGAAGAGCTGCGGTCCGCCACTCTCGCCGGGTGCATCCCGGAAGAACATCAGCACGCGGCTGTTGGGCGCCCAGGTCGGTCCCTCATTGTGGAACCCCTCGGTCAAGATGCGCTCGCCCGAGCCATCGGGATGCATCACGCCGATGGCGAACTTGCCGCCACCCTGCTTGGTGAAAGCAATGTATTTGCCATCCGGCGACCACACCGGTGTTGAATAGCGGCCGTTGCCGAAACTGATGCGGTTCTGGCCCGCGCCATCGGCCCCCATCACGTAAACCTGCTGCACGCCGCCGCGATCTGACTCGAAAGCGATCTGCGCGCCATCCGGCGAGTAACTTGGGGCCGTGTTGATGGCCGGAACATTGGTGAGCTGGCGCAGGTTGCGCGAACGTAAATCGAGTTCGTAGATATTCGAGTTGCCGCCGTCCTGCAGACTCATGATGACTTTCTGGCCATCGGGCGAGAAGCGTGGAGAGAAACTCATGTTGGCGAATTCGCCGACAATCTCGCGCTGCTTGGTATCGATGTTCATCAGATAGACGCGCGGCGCCGCATTGCCGAAGGACATGTAAGTAATCTCGTTGGTGGACGGCGAGAAGCGCGGCGTCAGCACCAGATCGCGGCCATCGGTCAGGGGACGCGAGTTGAAGCCGTCCTGGTCCATGATGGCGAGTTTCTTGACGCGCTTGTCCTTGGGGCCCGACTCCTCGACGAAGACGACGCGTGTGTCAAAGTAGCCGTCAATGCCGGTGATCGACTTGTAGATGGCATCGGAAATCAGATGGCCGATGCGCCGGGAATTCTTAGGTGTGGTGGTGAACTGCTGGGCGGCCAGCTGCTGTTCGGTATTGGCATCCCAAAGCCGGAACTCGGCGCGCACCTTGCCGCCTTCGAGATAGACCTGGCCGGTGACCAGAACCTTGGCCTGAATCTGCCGCCAGTCGGCAAAGCGCGGCGGCTGGTCGAAGTTGCTGATCTGCTCGATGAAGGACGCCGGATCAAGCGGCGTGAAATAACCCGAGCGCCCGAGATTGTTGGTGATGACGCCGGTGATGGTGCCGCCCGCCTCCTCGGCACCGCCGCCGACCAGGAAATTCGAAATGGCAATCGGGATCGGATCGACCTTGCCGTTTTCGACGGTCCCCGTCACGGCGTTTGCCGCCTGGCTTCCGAGCACAGCGAGGCTCAGGACGAGCGCCACGCGCACGGCCTTCGGAACATGAGTCATGAAAGAGGAGAAAAACATTCTGCCGCCGCCGTCTCTAACCTTGGAACATGAGATTGGGATTGAAATCGAGAGTGTTGTCCTTCCACAGGTCGTAGCGGTCCTGCGGAAGTTCATAGGCCTGGCATTGCATGAGTGCCGCCACCGCCGACCGCGCCGTCGCATCGAAAACCGGATCGGCACTGGCATTCTCGACTTGCGGTGTACCAGCAATCGTGCCGTCGGCATTGAGCGCGAAATGCACGCGGATCGTCAGGTTGGCCTCGCGGGCACCCGGCGGCACATTCCAGCACTGGCGGACCTTGCTCACCAGTGCGTCGACAATGGTACCGACCAGTTGATCGTCCGTACCCTGAAGATTAACCTCGCCCTTGGCGGGCGCGCCATCAACGGAAGACGTCTCAGCAGGCGCCGTCTTGTCGTCGTCGACCTTGTTGAGGAACGCCTCAAGCTGGTCGACGTCGAGCTTCTCCTTTTTCTTGTCGGGTTTCTTGTCGGGTTTCTTGACAGGTTTTGCCTCGGCTTTTTTGGGAGGCTCCGGTTTCGGCTCCGGCGTATCGGCCACCGTGTCCTTGATCAGCGCCTTCAGCGAATCGGGATCGAGCGGCTTTGGCTCCTCGGCCTTCTTCGGCGGCTCTTCTTTTTTGGGTTCCGGCGGCGGCGGTTCGGCCTTGGGTTCCTTGGCGGCCTTCTTCACTTCTTCGGCCACCTTGGCGTCGGGATCGGCCTCGGCAATTTTCACCGTTTTCTTGGGCGCGGGCTTGGCTTTGGTTTCCGTGGCGTCCTTGGCCATGGCCATTTTCTTTTGCACGTCACCGATGTGCGAAATATCAACCTGGATCGCTTCCTGCGGCTTGATCTTGTAGGGGTCGGGACGTGGCAAGCCGAATAGCGCAATGGCGAGGATCGCCACATGCAAGCCAATCGAAATTGCCACACTTCCCTTCATGGTCAGTTGGAGTCCGCAGGCTTCGGCTCATCAGCATTGCCGGTCACCAGTCCGATCTTCCGGTAGCCCGCACCATTGAGCAGACCCATGACCTCCATCACCTTGCCATAGGCCACGTTGGTGTCGGCGCGCACGAAGATCTGTTCTTCGTAACCGTTCTTGGCGATGGCCACGAGCTTGGGCGCCAGCGTGTCGAGCGCAATCGAGGTTTCCTGCAAAAAGATAACGCCATCGGCCTTGACCGTCACGGTGATCGGCTCCACCGAGCTGTCGAGCTGCTTGGCTTCGGTCTTGGGCAATTCGATCGGAACGCCCACCGTCATCAGAGGTGCCGCAACCATAAACACGATGAGCAGCACCAGCATGACATCGTGTTTATGGTTGCGGCACCTCTGATGACGGTGGGCGTTCCGATCGAATTGCCCAAGACGGAAGC
>JBKJQD010000148.1:0-6149 GCA_046594125.1 Aestuariivirga sp. | reverse complement strand
CGCCGTCTGGCCCGCGAAGAAGGATTGTTTGCGGGTGCGTCCTCAGGTGCCAATGTTGTTGCCGCACTGCGGCTCGCCGAGCGGCTTGGACCAGACGCAACAGTCGTTACTCTCATGATTGACACAGGGATCAAATACCTCAGCACCGAGGTCTATAATCTTGAGAAGCGCGAGGGCGGTATCCATAGTGCGTAATCAAAATAATATCCTCGATGCCATTGGCAACACGCCACTTGTCACCCTTCGCAACATTGTGCCGGAAGGTAGTGCGCGAATTGTTGCCAAGCTTGAATCCGCCAATCCGACCGGCAGCATGAAAGACCGGCTGGCGCGAACCCTGATCGAGCGCGCTGCCGCAAAGGGACTCCTGCCCCCTGGTGGCACGGTGGTCGAATATACCGCCGGAACCACTGGCATATCTCTTGCCTTCGTCGCCCGGGCGCTTGGTTACAAAACACATTTCGCTTTTTCTGACGCCTTCAGCGACGAGAAACGCTGGACCATGCGGGCCTTTGGTGCCGAGATCACCGATGTTCCAAGTGACAACAAGAAGATCACCAAGGAACTGATCCACGCGATGATCGCCAAGGCTGGTGAAATCAGCAGGCAGCCGGGCCACTGGTGGGCCGATCAGCTTAACAATGAGGATGGCGCGGCGGGTTACCATGATCTCGGTGACGAGATCTGGCGGCAGACGCATGGAAAGGTCGATGCGCTTGTGCATACCGTCAGCACCGCCCATTCGCTGCATGGCATGACCCGCGCCCTGAAACGCCACAAGCCGGACCTCGGGGTTTATGCCGTCGAGCCCGACGAGTCGGCGGTTCTTTCGGGGCGCCCGCCCGGCTCCCACAAGATCGAAGGCATTGGCCTTGGCTTCTTGCCGCCCCTGTGGAACCGCAGCGAAGTCGACGAGGTGCTCACCGTATCGACCAGCGATGCCAAAGCAATGGCGCGGCGGCTGGCAAAGGAAGAAGCGATCTTCGCCGGAACTTCCACCGGCGCCAACATCGTCGCGGCCCTGAGAATTGCCGAACGGCTTGGCTCCAGTGCAACCATCGTGACACTCGTCGTGGATTCAGGGTTGCGTTATCTAAGCACGGATGTGTTCCGCAGCCCCTGACAGCTAAGTTGCATCGCTTGACTGCGAGCTTCCGCCCCTGAACCCCAGCGCCAGCACGAACAGCTCGGCTGAGTCATCCCGGCTGGCCATTGGCTTGACGTGGCGGACCGTGGCGAAGTCTTTTTTCATCATGGTCAACAGGGCGCCCTCGGTGCCGCCGCGCAGCACCTTGGCCAGATATGTGCCACCCGGTTTCAGGATCGTCCGGGCGAAATCATAACCTGCCTCGGCCAGGGCTGTGATGTTGATGACGTCGGTTTGGCGGTGGCCGGTGGCGTGGGCGGCCATGTCGGAGAGGACGACGTCGGCCTTCTCGCCGCCCAGCGCGTCAATCAGCACCTGTGGCGTATCCTCGTCGTAGAAATCCTTCTTGAAAATGGTGACAGCGGTGATCTCGTCCATGCCGTGCATGTCAATCGCCACCACCTTGCCGCGGCCTTCCCCGGGCTTGACCCGCTGGGCTGCAACCTGGCTCCAGCCGCCCGGTGCCGCACCAAGATCGACGATGCGGCCGCCAGGTTTCAGGAACTTGTACTTGTCGTCGATCTCGATCAGCTTGAAAGCCGCCCGGGAACGGAAGCCCTGCTTGCGGGCTTCATGGACGTAAGGATCGTTGAGCTGGCGCTCCAGCCAGATTTTCTGCGACACGGTGCGGCCCTTGCCGGTCTTCACCCTGACCTTGAGCGCCCGGCTGCCCGCACCTGCCGTCTTGCCACTTCCCGGTCTGCTCATGTCATGCCCCCGTAAGTTCCGTCCTGCTTCATCAATTGTGTGAGGATGCCCTCGCGCAGGCCACGGTCGGCGACGCGGATGCGCTCGGCCGGAAAGGCCAGGCGGATTTCCTCGAGGATGGCGCAGCCCGCCAGCACCAGATCGGCGCGTTCGCGGCCGATACAGGGATTGGCGGCGCGCTGCTCGTAAGTAAAGTCAAGCAGGCGCTGCGTGACATTGCCGATCTCCTGGCTGCCCAGCCAGCAGCCGTCGACCTTCGAGCGGTCATAGCGGGCAAGGCCCAGCTGCACCCCGGCAATGGTGGTCACCGTTCCCGATGTGCCAAGCAGATGCGAGGGGATTGGCGGTTTCCCCGTGGTGGCGCTCACCCGCGCCGCGAACTCGGTGAGCATGGGGCGCAGGAACGCGCACATCGCCTCGAAGGATTCACGCGTGACATCGACACCGCCGCCGAAGCGCTCGGAAATGGTGACGACGCCCACCGCCAGCGAGGTCCAGGCGGCGATTTCGAAACGCTGTCCGTGGCGCTGCATCCACAACACTTCGGTGGAGCCGCCGCCGATGTCGAAGACCAGGGCGGTTTCGGCGGCGCCATCGATCAGCGGCTCGGCACCCACCGCGGCCAGCGTCGCCTCAGTCTCGCGGTCGATGATTTCGAGCGCCAGCCCGGTCTCGCTCTTGACCCGGGCGATGAAGGCTTCGCCGTTGCCCGCCATGCGGCAGGCCTCGGTGGCGATCAGCCGGACCTTGAAGACATTGCGCCATTTCAGCTTGTTGGCGCAGACGCGGAGTGCATCAATGGTGCGGTCCATGGCGGCATCGGAAAGCTGTCCGGTCTGGCCCAGCCCCTCGCCCAGGCGCACGATGCGCGAAAAGGCATCGACCACCACGAAGCCGGAATTGGCCGGCGTGGCAATCAGCAGCCGGCAGTTGTTGGTGCCCAGATCGAGCGCGCCATACAGATCCTCCGGCCGGTGGGCATGCGGGTCGCTCCGCCCACCGCCAAACTTTGCGGTCCCGCCTTGCGCGCCCGATTTGCGCCGGAAGCGGTCCGAGCCCGCCCCATTGGTCGCATCCACTTTCTCTAACCTTTCAAGAAAAACCGGCGCTCGACAGGTCCGGAGGTTTGAGTCCCGGACAGGGAGCGCGGCAGCCTTCCACAATCACTGCGTTATACCCAATCTAACAGGTTCCGGCGGCACGACCAAGCAAATGCGGGACCAACCGGATGCAACCAACCCTGTTAACCGCACATTGAGACGTTACGGACTAATAAAGGCGTCTGTTTGGGGTGTTCATGCGTACTTTCGGTCCGAAATGGTTCAAGAAGGAATCGCTCATTGGCGAATTTTCCGAACATTTGGGCATGGCTGTCACCCAGCAAAAACAGGCGATAGCGCTGCATGCCGCCAAGGTTGACGCCGAATTGGCTTCCAAGGCGAAATCGGAATTCATCGCCAACATGAGCCATGAGCTGCGCACGCCGCTCAATGCCATCATCGGTTTTTCCGAAATGCTGCACATCCAGAACGTGACCGATCCGCTCAAGGTCCAGCAGTATTCCGGTTATATCAAACAGGCCGCCGAGCACCTGCTGGCGCTGATCAACGGCATTCTCGACGTATCGAAAATCCAGGCGGGCAAGCTCACCGTCGACAAGGAGCCGCTCGACATCGTCACCGTCCTGTCGGCCTGCCTGCTGATCATCGAAGCCAAGGCGCGAGAGAAATCCATCACCGTGGAAACCGCGGTTGCTCCGGTCATGCCCAAGCTGTTCAGCGACCAGTTGCGCGTCAAGCAGATCCTCATCAACCTGCTCAGCAACGCCGTCAAGTTCACCCATGAGCGCGGCCGCATCCGCGTCGAGATCGGCCCGCTGCAGCCGGGCTATGCCTCGATCTCGGTCACCGACACCGGCTGCGGCATGACGCCCTCCGAAGTCGAAACCGCCATGCGGCCCTTCGGCCAGATCGACACCGCCTTCAACAAGCGCCACGAGGGAACCGGCTTGGGTCTGCCCATCGCCTATGCCCTGTCGCGCCTGCACGGCGGCGATTTGCGCATTGATTCCCAGAAGGGTGCGGGAACCCGCGTCACCGTCATACTGCCCACCGTCGAGGGGCTGAACACCAGTCCCGAAGCACAAATTCACTGACAGAGAACAACAGCACATGTATCGCCAGCAGGTTGCCACGTCTCCATCGGTCACGGCCAGAACCGACGCCGTCGAGCGCGTCGGCCGCATCGTGGCTGTCACCGGCGCCCATGCTGTCATCCTCATCGACGCCGCCAGCAACAGTACCGTGGCCGATCAAAAGAAGAGTCCGGAAATCGGGACACTTCTGAAGGTCGATACGCCCAAGTCGATTTCCCTGGCAATGATCTCGGCGCTGAGTTCGCCGATGCCCTCGCACAATGCCGACGAGAAGGAACTGCGCATCATCGAGGTGGAGTTCATCGGCGAACTGCCCAAGGACGCAACTGGCACGCCGCAGAGTTTCCGGCGCGGCATTTCATGCTATCCCTCACTCGGCGACATCGTCTTCCGCGCCTCCAAGACCGAACTGGAAAAAGCCTACGCCTGCGACGCCGACACGGCGATCCGCGTCGGCCACATCCAGCAGGACGAGACCATTCCGGCGATGATCAAAATCGACGAAATGCTGGGCAAGCATTTCGCCGTTCTCGGCACCACCGGCACCGGCAAGTCCTGCACCGTGGCGTTGATCCTGCGCCGCATCCTGGAGAAGAATCCGCAGGCCCATATCCTGCTGCTCGATGTTCACCGCGAATATGCCAACGCCTTCCAGGAATATGCCGAGGTCATCACCCCGGACAACATGAACCTGCCCTTCTGGCTGCTGAACTTCGACGAACTCGTCGAGATCATGATCGGCCAGCAGGCCAACCGCGAGGCCGACGTCGAAATCCTGCGCGAGCTCGTACCGCTGGCCAAGGTGCGCTACATGAACAACCAGCGCCGCGACCGCAACGGCATCGTGCGCGGCAAGGACTTTACCGAAAACACCAACGTCGGTGTCGACACGCCGATCCCCTACCGCACCTCGGACCTGACCGGCCTGCTCGAGGAATATATCGGCAAGCTCGAACTGCGCGGCGAACTGGCCCCCTACAAGCGCCTCAAATCGCGTATCGAAACCATCAGCCGCGACCCGCGCTATGCCTTCATGTTCGGCGGCCTGACGGTGCAGGACACCATGGCCCAGGTGCTGGCCCGCATCTTCCGCATTCCGGTCAACGGCAAGCCCATCGCCATTCTCGAGTTAGGCGGCCTGCCCGGCGAAATCATCAACGTCGTGGTCTCGGTCCTCGCCCGCCTCGCCTTCGATTTCGGCGTGTGGAGTGCCGGGCGCATTCCCATTACCTTCGTCTGCGAGGAAGCCCACCGCTACGTGCCCATCGACAAGACCCTGGGCTTCGAGCCGACCAAACGCGCCATCTCGCGGATCGCCAAGGAAGGCCGCAAATACGGCGTGTCGCTGTGCATGGTGACCCAGCGCCCGGCCGAACTCGATCCCACCATCCTGTCACAGTGCAACACCATCTTCTCGATGCGCCTGACCAACGAACGAGACCAGGACATCCTGCGCGCCGGCATTTCCGATGCCGCAGCAAGCCTCCTCGAATTCATGTCGACGATGGGCACCGGCGAAGCCATCACCTTTGGTGAAGGTGTTGCCCTTCCCTGCCGCATCAAGTTCGACATGCTGCCCGCCGATAGCTGGCCCAAGAGCAACACGGCATCGTTCACCAAGAACTGGGCCATGGACCTGCCCGACGACAGCTTCCTGCACGAGATCGTCCACCGCTGGCGCGTGCAAAGCCACAATCCCGATGGCGCCGGCTATGCCGTCGAGGGCCACAACGCCGCCGCACCCGCCGCGCCGCCGATTCAGGCCCCGGCCCCGTTCCAGCCGCAGCCCGCCCAGCCTTCGTTGCGCAAGACCGTTACGCCTGGCACAGGCTTCGGCCAGACCCAGCCCCCCAGGCCGCAACAGCCTGCCGCAGCTGCTCCACCACCCCAACCCGGTCAGCAGCAGAGCCTCGCCAGCCTGATTCGCCAGTTCCGCACCTAGACCGCCTCGCGGTTCAGGGCGACGAGTCCAGGTTAACGCGGATTGAGTGTAAGTGCGGTGAGAAGGTATCCGGTGTCCCAGGCCGCAAGTTTTCGTTTGCCCTTGATGGCTTGCTTTCCGGGCATGGCGCGGATGAGGTTGAGGGCGAAGTGGCGGACAATGGCCATGTTGCGGGCGCCGTGGCCGCGCCTGAGGCG
>JBKJQD010000218.1:0-4314 GCA_046594125.1 Aestuariivirga sp. | reverse complement strand
GTTGCGCGCCTATACGCCGCGCGACCAGAAGGCCGTGAAGGTCGCCGCCACCACTTTTCGCGCCAATCCGAAATTTGATACCGAAAAGGCCATCACCGAATTGGGCAAGGGCGAGGCGCTGGTCTCGGTGCTTGATATGAAGGGCGTGCCCACGATGGTGGAACGCACCTTCATCAAGCCCCCCGCCGGCCAACTCGGCCCCATCACGCCAGCCCAGCGCCAGTCGATCATCGCCAACTCGCCAGTGGCTGGAAAATACGAAACCGCCATCGACCGCGAGTCGGCCTACGAGAAGCTGCAGAAAAAAGCCGGCCAGCGCGCCGAAGCCGAGCAGCAGACCGAACAGGACAAGGCCGACGCCAAGGCCGACAGGGCGGCCCCGCGCCAGCGCGAATCCGCCACCGACCGCTTCATCAAAAACGCCGCCGGCAGCATCGCCCGCAACCTCGGCAACGCCCTGGTGCGTGGAATTTTGGGAAGCCTGACGAGGCGGTGACTTATCCCTTCTCCCTCTCCCGACGGGAGAGGTGTGAAAGTTATATAATCTCGTCCTCATCGAACATCGGACCCTGGGCCAATGCACTCGCGATATGGCGGATGCGTTCGCGCGAGACGTCGTGGTCCTTCATGCGCGCCACATGGTACAGCGCGTCGCCGCGGTTGACGACCGGCAGGTTGGTGCGGCCGATGATGATGCCGCCCTCGTCGCAGAGCACCGGCGTCGTGTTCTCGCCCAGCGGGTCGGAAATCTCGCCCACCGTTTCGCCCTTGACCACCCGCTCGCCCACCGTTTTCGCGGCCCGCAGGATGCCGCCTTCCGGTGCCCGCAGCCAGGTGCTGGAAATCGAATAGGCCGGCGGCACCTTGCTCTTGATGATGTCGGCTGCGGCGATCATGCCCAGCGTCTTCATCACCCTGAGGATGCCCAGCACCCCGGCGCGGATCGCCACCTCATCGAAACGCAACGCCTCGCCGCCTTCGTAGAGCAGCACTTTGACATTGCGGTCGCGGGCGCATTGCCTGAGCGTTCCGTCGCGCAGCTTGGAAATCAGGATGACCGGTGCCCCGAAGGCTTCCGCCAGTTCGACCAGTTCCGGCTCATCGGGAGCCACGCGAATCTGCGGCAGGTTGCTGCGGTGCAGGCCCGCCGTATGAAGATCGATGCCGTACTGCGAGCGCAGCACCACCTCGCGCATGAACAGATCGGCCAGGAGACTGGCCAGCGATCCCCGGTCGGAGCCTGGAAACGAGCGGTTGAGGTCGCGCCGGTCCGGCATGTAGCGCGAGTGATTGAGAAAGCCGAAAGCATTGACGATGGGCACCGCCAGCAGCGTGCCGGAAAGATTTGTCAGTGCCGGATGGCGCAGCACGCGCCGGATGATCTCGACGCCCTGGATTTCGTCGCCATGGACAGCAGCCGACAGAAACATCACCGGCCCCTTACGCGCTCCGTGCAGGACATGGACGGGCAACGACATCGGCGTGTGATTGGACAGCACGCTGACTGGCAAATCAATCGAGCGGCGGCTGCCGGGTTCGACGCTGTCCTTGCCGATGGCGAAGGGTTTCATCCCGTGCCCCGCGTGTGTGTCCTGCCCGGCTTGGCATTTTTCTCGAGAAAAATGATGATCGCCATGGCGACATCGGTGGACGTTGCTTTCTCGATGCCTTCGAGGCCGGGAGACGAGTTGACCTCCATCACCACTGGTCCACGTTTGGAGCGCAGCATATCGACACCCGCCACGTTGAGGCCCATGGAGCGCGCCGCCTTCAGCGCCGTGGTTCTTTCAATCGGTGACAGCTCGACGATCTCCGCCTTGCCGCCGCGATGCAGGTTGGAGCGGAATTCACCATCAGCACCCGAGCGCTCCATCGTCGCCACGATCTTGCGCCCCACCACAAAGGCGCGGATGTCGCGGCCCTCGGCCTCCTTGATGAATTCTTGAATCAGGATGGCGATGTTCGCGCCATGGAACGCCTCGATCACCGACTTGGCCGATTTGTGGGTTTCACCCAGCACCACGCCGATGCCCTGCGTGCCCTCCAGCAGCTTGATCACCAGCGGCGCTCCGCCCACCATCTGCATCAAGTCTTCGGTCGCCGTTGAATCATTGGCAAAGGCGGTGACCGGCAGGCCCACTCCATCGCGCGCCAGCAATTGCAGCGAGCGCAGCTTGTCGCGCGAGCGCCCGATGGCGACTGATTCGTTCAGCGGATAGACTCCCATCATCTCGAATTGGCGCAGCACGGCGGAGCCATAGAAGGTATGCGAGGCGGCGATGCGCGGGATCACCGCATCGAAGCCCACCAGCTTTTCGCCCAGGTAGCGCAGTTCGGGTTTCTTGGATGTGATGTTCATGTAGCATTTAAGATAGTCGACGGGCTTGATCTCATGGCCGCGCGACTGCGCCGCCTCGATCAGCCGCTGGTGCGAATAGAGTTTGGGATTGCGGGTAAGCAGGGCGATCTTCATGTCGATTTGCGTTTCTTTGCCGAGACGATGTGCGATTTTCCGGGATGGACGACATAGCGGCCGCGGATGCTGGCGCGGCCCAGCAGCATGGGGACCCCCATGTCGGTGCGGTCAGTGAGGGTGATTTCAATCGAAAACTTTGTGGCGCCGATTTTAACATCGGTCTCCACCACGGCGCGCGTCTCGCTGTGGCCGCTGGTACTCTTCACCTTGCGGTGGCCCTTCAGCGCCAGGCTGCAATGGTGCCTGCGGTCCTTGACCTCCACCACGAAATCGACGCGGTGGCCGCGAACCTGGATATCGGTGGCATGCAGCGCCGCGGTGCGCGCCCCCGTATCGATCTTGGCGGCAATCGGACCAACCCCGATCTCCGGCAAGCTCACGCGCTCGCGCCAGCCAATCAGGGCAGGGGGGGCAGCGGTCTTGGTCCTCAGGCGCGGCATGGATAGGACACTATCCCAGCCCATGGCCGCCGCGAAAGGCCTAGGCTTCGATCTTCAGCGTTTCCGCGATCTCGATGCCAAATCCCGATAGCCCGACATAGTGCCGGTTGCTCGAGGTGATCAGCCGGATCGAGGCGACGTTGAGATCGCGGAGAATCTGGGCGCCGAGTCCCACGTCGCGCCAGGCCTGCTCGCGCTGCTTGGCGCTACCCGATTTCTCGGCGGCAAGCTGTCCCGCCGGAACGCCAGCCGTCCCCTCCTGCAGATAGACCAGAACCCCGCAGCCCTCGCGCTTGAACACCTCGAACACCGCGTTCAGCGTACCGCGTCCGCCGAACACGTCCTCAAGCACATTCTCACGATGCAGCCGCACCGGAATATTCTTGCCGCTGCTCACGTCGCCGAAGACCAGGGCAAGCTGCTCCACTTGGTCGAAGGGCGTCACATAGGAATAACCTTGCGCCATGCCGATGGCGGTCTGCACGTCAAACTTCGCCTTCTGCTCGACGAGGCGCTCGCGGCGCTGGCGATAGGCGATGAGGTCGGCCACCGAAATGATCTTGAAGCCATGCTCGCGCGCGAAGGCCATGACTTGCGGGCCGCGCTTCACCGAGCCGTCGTCGTTGACCAGTTCGCAGATGACGCCCGCCGGATGCAGACCGGCCAGCTTCACGAGATCGACCGCCGCTTCCGTGTGCCCTGAGCGCATCAGCACGCCGCCCGTTTTGGCGACCAGCGGGAATATGTGGCCGGGACGCACGAAATCATCGGCCTGCACGTTCTTGTTGGCCAGCGCATGGGCCGTGGCGCTGCGCTCCTTGGCCGAAATGCCGGTGGTCAAGCCTTCCTTGTAATCGATGGTGACGGTGAAAGCGGTGCCCATCGGCGCATCGTTCAGCGCCACCATGGGATCAAGCTTCAGGCGTTTGGCATCTTCGGCGGTAATCGGTGTACAGACGATTCCCGAAGTGTGGCGCACCATGAAGGCCATCTGCTCGGCCGTGATCTTGGCGGCAGCACCAATCAGGTCGCCCTCGTTCTCGCGGTCGTCGTCGTCGACCACCACCACCATTTCGCCATTGGCGATGGCCTTGATGGCCTCTTCCACGCTGTCGAGTTTCGCTCCGCCCGTCATGTCCCGATCTCCAAAATCCTGTGGCCGCACCTTGTCGCCCGTGGCGGCGGCAATCTTCATGGCCAGATCAAGCGAAGGCTGCGCCCCGCCGGCGATCTGCGACACCCGCCCTTGCGTAATCCCCACCCGCCGCGCCAGTTCCGATTGCGACGTCCCGCTATTAATGAGCCATTGGGCGAGGTTCATATGATGATATTAGCAGAATTAATAGCACATTACACTGCTATTTGAGCTTGATATTGAGTTCCTCGATGGATCGCGCG
>JBKJQD010000383.1:0-3590 GCA_046594125.1 Aestuariivirga sp. | reverse complement strand
GCGGCGCAATACGCTCAGCGGCCCAATATCAGCCTCACCCGTTTCTTCGCCGATACTGAATGTCAAGATCAGATCGTCGCGCAGCGATAAGCCCAGTTCACACAGGACTTTGGCTGCCCACAGAAAAGCGGTGTTGCCGCTCTTCATGTCCGTGGAGCCGCGGCCATAGAGTTTGCCGTCGCGCGTCTCGCCGCTCCACGGGTCACCAATCCATTTCTCCCTTTGGAGTGGCGTCACTTCGACGGTATCGGTGTGACCATTGAACATCAAATTCGCCTGCCCTGAACGACCGGTCATCACGGCCGCAAGATTTGGCCGGCCCGGCACATCGGCCCACAAATCGATCTTGTCGAAACAGGCCATACGTTCAAGTTCACCAGCCAACCAGCGCTGGCAGCTTTCCTCTTCACCTGGGTCCTCTGGCGTGCCCCGTCCCGGATTGACCGATTTGTGCGCTACATACTGCTGCAGGAACTGGAGCAAGGCGCTCGCCTGCTGGTCAATCATCTGAAAGACTTGCCGCTTGGTCTGCGCCGACGCAGAAATCTTGCCTGCCACAATTGCCTCACTTCGTGCTGATATCATCCTAGTATTGGTCGTTGCTCTATGTGGACCAGCTGAAACAGGTTCATGCGCACAATATCGCATTCCGGAGTCGCGTGCGCGCGCGTTGAGACAACTAGCTGGTCAGCAATCTCCGTCCGCGACCATCAGGAACATTTGGGACGCACCCGAGGCGAAGGGAAATCTATCCGATCGCGTCACGAGTTGCGTGGAATATCTCGTCAAAGGGCTCATTGATGCCGTTTAGGAAGAACGACTCGAAATCGGCAGCACCGGAATTCTGGATCAACATGGCGGTGACGCCGGATTTCTCGTCGCGGCCCATGATGCTGGAATGGCCCGGAATCTGGCCGAGATGTCCCTTGACGTCGATATCGCCATAACGGGAGACCAGCATCCCGTGGCCGTTGGCCACCACTCTTGAGCCTGGGAACTGCGCCGGCTTCAAGTTATCCTTCATTTCGGAAAGCTGTTTTGGTCCAAGGATCTTACCGTCGAACAGCGCATTCAGGAAATTCACGATATCCTTCGGCGTCGACACCATGTCACCCGCCGCGTTTGCCCCCGACATCGGGAACCATTCTGTCGAATCCCATACGCCATCGACGGGGTCGCCAGCGCCCTGGATGTCCCATTGCGGCTTTCCATCCGGATCGACATGCATATAGCCCCGAGCCTCGCGATCGATCGGAAAAGCTTCATGGGTCGCAACCCAGGTATCGGTCATGCCGAGCGGCGTAAAAATATTCTGGCGAAGATGCTCGGAATAGGGCCTGCCGGTTTCTCGCGCAATGATGATGCCGGAGAGAACGTAACCTGTGTTGGAATATTCCATTCCATGCCATGGCCGTTTCTGGACACCGTGCTTGAAGGCGAAGTCGACGATTTCCTCTGCCGTCCATATCTTGTCCGAAATCATTGGCATCGACGTTTCGAAATCGGGCAGGCCGCTCTGATGATTGAGCAGGATCCGGACTGGCATCATGGCGGCATTCGGCATGTCCGGGAACCACCGGGTGATGGGCTCGTCCAGGTCGACCTTGCCCGCCTCGACCAAAAGGTGAAGCCCGGTTGCGACGAATGTCTTGGTGCAGCTGGCAATGCGGAACGTATGATTGGGCCGCATCGGGATCTTCTTAACCTTGTCGGCAAGCCCGCTGGTGAAGAGTGATGTCTCCTGACCGGGCGAAGAGATCGCCAGCGATGCGCCAATCACGCCTCGCGCAATATGATTGTCGAGGATAGCCTGGATGCGGTCTTTCGGAATGCCCACGATTTCGTTCCTTCTTGTCAGTATTCCACAGCCGTTTGCAGCTTCGTGCCGATGACCGCGAGCCCAGCCCGCATCCGCGCAGTCCAGAGCCTATGCTACCGGCAATTGGTGTTCAAGCGGCTCACCGGCACAATGCTGTCCTACCCGAAATACATCAGCCCGGTTACACAAAGCGCGGCTCGCCGTATTGCCAAGCTTGCAACACCGCATTAGTCTCGACGCCAAAGAGCCTGACCGCAGGGGTTGTCTGCCGGATTTTAAATCAGAGAAACAAAAAGGCAGGGAGATCGTCATGACGCATCGGAAGTCTATTGTTTGTCTTGCGAATTGGCGCCGCCGCGCAATATTTGGCGCCGCCTTCGTTTTCGCTGCCAGTTCACTGGCGGCTCTTTCACCTGAAGGGCGGGCCGACGGCATCAAGCGGGGCGGCATGCTGGTGATGGCGAGGCCGGATGAACCTCTGACCTTCGATCCCTTCATCCCCGGCGACAATGGTTCTATTTATGCGATCGAGCAGGTCTGTGACGCTCTCGTCGAGGCTGACGATACTGGCAGGGGCCTCAGGCCCGGCCTGGCGGAATCCTGGGAAATGTCCCCCGATGGCCTGACCTACACCTTCAAGATCCGTGACGCAAAATTCAGCAACGGTGAGCCAGTCACTGTCGATGACGTGGTCTACACGCTGAAGACCCTGAGCGATCCTGCGAAGTATCTCGCTTTCGTGCTGAAGCCGGTGAAGGACATTTCGGCGGTTGACGACAAGCATGTGAAAGTGGAACTGAAGGAACCCTATGCGCCGCTGCTTTCCGCTCTGTCTGCTTATGCCGCGAGCATCGTGAACAAGAAAGCTTATGAAGCGAGTGCCGAGAAATTCGGTACATCGCCGGTTTGTGCAGGCCCCTTCATGGTTGAGAGCTATGAGCGGGGCTCTACCGTCGTCCTCAAGGCCAATCCCTATTACTGGGACATGGGAACCGATGGAAAGCCGCTGCCCTATCTCGAAGGCGTTGAGCTGAAATATGTGCCGGAGAGCAACTCGCGCGTTCTGGGGCTTCGGAACGGCGACTATGACGTAATCTCGACGGTCGCCTTCAACCAGGCCAAGTCGCTCCAATCAGACAGCAATCTCGTAGTAGAATCGACCCCGATCTTCAGGCTGGATTATGTTTATCTGAATCACCAGAAGAAGCCGCTCGACAGCAAGGACTTCCGGCTGGCACTTAACTATGCTTCTGACCGTGAGGCCATCCTGAAAGCGGTTTATTTTGGATATGGCGAGGTGCCGAATTCCTACATGCCCAAGGTAAACTTCCACAGCGATGCCGTACCGGTCATTCCCTTCGACCTCGCAAAGGCGAAGGAACTGGTGCAGAAATCGGGATATGATGGGACACCGATCCAGATCATGGTCGACACCGGTAACGCGCCATCGCGGCAGGTGGCCACCATCCTGCAGCAAGGCTGGGAAGCGGCGGGCGTCAAGAGCGAGATCGTCGAGATGGACGTGGGCACAGCCTGGACCATGACTACCAAGGGCGAGTACCAGGCCTATGTCAGCTACATCACCAGCGATATCAACGACACGGACGAGCTTGCGACGATCCAGGCTGACGTCACTGCCGGTTCACAGGCTTTCTTCACCTGGTATGACAACAAGGATGTCCAAAAGGAGCTGACGGAGGCGCGGCGCGAGCCCGATCCAGCTAAGCGTGCGGCACTCTATGCCAAGGTGCAGGAAACCCTCTACAATGAT
>JBKJQD010000258.1:0-2660 GCA_046594125.1 Aestuariivirga sp. | reverse complement strand
TCCACCACCAGCACGATGAAGATGCCGAACCAGATCATGTCGATCCCCGCCTGCCGTACCATCGGCTCGACGATGGAAATGGTCAGCGCCACGCAGGAAATGCCATCGAGGAAATGGCCCAGTATTGTGTAAAGCACCAAGAGCCCCATCAGCAGCCAGAAGGGTGTCAAGTTAAGGCTCTGCACCGAGGCTGCCAGCAGCTGCGGCAGGCCGAGAAAACCCATGGCCAGCGCCAGCGAACCGGCGCAGACCAGAATGAGGGCGATCATCGAAGACGAGCGCGTGGCGCTCATCAGGCTCTCGGCGAAAGTGTGCCGGGTCAGTGTACCCTGCACAACCTGCGGCAGATCAAGGCCTCGGGTGTTTCGATCGCCATGGACGATTTCGGCACCGGACATTCCTCCCTGTCGCTGCTCAGTTCCTTTCCTTTTGACAAGCTCAAGATCGACCGGTCCTTCATCAGCGCCGTCGGCCAGAATGCCCGCGCCGATTCGATCTTCCGGGCGGTTGCCGGCATGGGCAAGGCGCTCGGCTGTGAGGAAGTCCAGGGTTATTATTGCAGCCGCCCGATCCATTGCGACCTGATCGAGGATTTGCTGATGATCCTTGATGGCGGCTCGGTCTTCGGCCGGCCGGCGGTCGATATCGATGATCTGATACGCGGTAAGAATACCCCGTCGAAAGCCAGCACAGCTGCCTGAACTCAGGCAATCGCCAGCTTTTGCAGGTTCTCCAGCCTGTCGGCTTCCACCACGGGCTTGTCCCAACGGATGCGGGCAATGCGCGGAAAGCGCATGGCGAGTCCCGACTTGTGCCGCGCCGACGGCATGATGGCGTCAAAGGCCACTTCGAGCACCAGCTTTGGCGCAACAGCGCGCACCGGCCCATAGCGCTCCACTGTATTTTCTCGGACGAAACGGTCGAGGTCGCGCATCTCGGAATCGGTGAAGCCGGAGTAGGCTTTGCCAACTGGCACCACGACGTCCTTGCCATCTTTTTCAGTCCAGACGCCAAAGGTAAAATCGGAATAGAAGGATGAGCGCTTGCCCGCCCCGCGCTGGGCGTACATCAGCACGCAATCAGCGATGAGCGCCGAGCGCTTCCACTTGTACCAATAGCCCTTGGGCCGGCCCGCCAGATAGGGACTGTCAAGGCGCTTCAGCATCAAGCCCTCGATGCCGGCATGCCGTGTCGACTCCCACACAGCACGCAGCTCTTCCTTCGCTACAGGCCCAAGCATTTCCGAGATATCTGTCGCTCTGGGTTGGGCGCGGCGATGCCATTCTTCCAGCCGCTGCCGCCGTTCGGACAAGGTCAGCCCGCGCAAATCCTCGCCAGCAATTTCCAGTGCATCGTAAAGACGCACATGCACCGGATAGCTGGCCATCATCGTCCGCGACACCGTCTTGCGATTGAGACGCTGCTGCAGATCAGCGAAGGGGGCGACAGTTGCCTGCCGCATCACCAGTAACTCACCGTCAAGAACTGCATCAATTGCCAGGCCTTCGAGAAAATCCGGGAACGTGGCGCTGATATCGTCGCCGCTGCGCGAGAACAGCCGCACCGTGCCGCCCTTGCCTGAAAGCTGCACGCGGATGCCGTCCCATTTCCATTCGATGGCAAATTGGTGCGGATCAAGGCCATCCCAATCTTCCTCTTCGAGCGGATGGGCCAGCATCAGCGGGCGGAAGACCGGCGCAGCGGATTTTGGCGGCGGCCCCGCTTGGCCCTCGAGCCAGGCAAACAGCGGCAGATAGGGCGGCGACAGGCCGTGCCAGAGTTCCTCAATCTCTTCCACCTGATGTCCGAAGGCTTCGGCAACGGCGATCTTCGCAAGCCTGGCCGAAACACCGGCTCGCACCGCTCCTCCGAGGAATTTCAGAAGCGCCCAGCGTTGGTTGACGTCAAGCCCATCAAGCCATTCTGCCAACAGCCCAGCGTAGTCCTTGGCCGGGGTTGAGCGCAGCCGTTCGACGATCTCCGCCAGCCGCGGCGCTTCTCCTGGCGCGCCGGAGTTTGGCCAGATCAGCGATACGGTTTCAGCCGTATCGCCAACATAATCACGCGACAGGCGGAACAGTTCAGGGTCGAAACGGCTGGCCGACAGTTCAGTCAGCAGGCGGCGCAGCGGGAAGGTCAGCGGCAAGCCATCGCTGAGGGCAGCCAGCCCATAGCCCCGGTCGGGATCGGGCGTCGCACGGAAGTAATTTTGCAACAGCCTGAGCTTGCCAAGGCGCGACGGCGTATAGACCAGCCGGTCAAGCAGCAGCGCAAAGGCTTTCATTCGGCGTCATCCTCGCGGCCCACCAGCGCCAGCGCCCGGGCCTTGAGGCCCATGCCAAGCGCTGCATGCACCAGCGCTTCCTCGCGCCCGTGGGTCACCCAGATTTCACCCGCGCCCGTTTCAGCGATGGTGTGCAGCAACTCCGGCCAGTCGGCATGATCGGATATGATGAGCGGCAATTCGATGCCGCGCTGCCGCGCCCTGCCCCTGATACGCATCCAGCCCGAGGCAAAGCTGGCAATCGGTTCAGCAAAGCGCCTCGACCAGCGGTCACCCAGCGCCGAGGGCGGGCAGAGAACAATCTTGCCAGCGAGCCCATCGGGCGCTTCGCTGGCGGGACGCACATCGCCGAGCACGATGCCGCGGCTCACGTAGT
>JBKJQD010000039.1:0-6101 GCA_046594125.1 Aestuariivirga sp. | reverse complement strand
GGAGCGCATCGTGCTGGCGCTGGCGGTTGCGCTGTTCATCATCTCGGCGATTGTCCTTCCCGGCTTCCGCGACTCGCAGAACCTCATCCAGATCGTGCGCAGCGTATCGGTGCTCGGCATCCTCGCCGTGGGCATGGCCATCGTCATCATCGGGCGCGGCATCGATCTCGCGGCGGTCGCCATCATGGCCATGTCGGCGGCCTGGTACTTGCAGATGCTGAACGACGGCTGGCCGGAAGGTTACGCGCTGGCGCTGACCATTGGCGGCGTGCTGTTGATCGGCCTCGTCAACGGCTTCCTCATCGCCTATGCCGATGTGCCGGCGATTTTCGCCACGCTGGCCAGCGGCGCTTTCGTCTTCGGCTATGTGCGTTCGCAACTCATCACCCAGGATGCGGTGCCGGTGCCGCGCGGCCACTGGTTGGAAGTAATTGGCCGGGCACGGCTGTTCGACATTCCAGCCGAGGTCTTCATCTTCGCCGCCGCCGCGTTTGCCGCCTATCTTTTCCTGCGCTTCACCAAGTGGGGCCGCTATGTTTACTATATGGGCGATAACTTTCTCGCGGCGCGCAACATGGGCATTCCGGTGCGCCCGATGATCATGCTGCGTTATGCCATCTCGGCGCTGATCGCCCTCGCCGCCGGGCTGCTCACCGCCTCGAGCCTGCTCAGCATCAACACCCGCGTGGTGAACTCCACACTGCTCTACGACATCATCCTCGTGGTGGTGATCGGCGGCATCGGCCTGTCGGGCGGCAAGGGCTCCATGCGCAACGTGCTGGTGGGAGCGCTGCTCATCGGCATCATGCTCAATGCCATGACTATCATCGACATTTCGAATATCTACCAGAACCTGATCAAAGCGACGATCCTGCTCATCGCCATCATCGTCGACAGTCTGCTCAACCCGCGCGATGAACAAACAGCCCAGCAGGGCGACATCTGACAACAACAAGGGAGACGACCTATGAATTGGAAGACACTGTGCGCCGCCACCGCGGGCCTTGCCATGCTGACCTTCGCGGCACCGGCTTTTGCCGACGGTGATCCCGGTCCAGCCGCCTACTCCGCGGCACTGAACGGCAAGCGCGTGGCGCTGGTGCCGATGGCCATGGGCTTCGATCTGGCCCAGGGCTGGGCCGCCTATCTCAAGCACGAGGTCGAGGGCTGGGGCGGAACCTTTGAAACCCGCGATCCGAACTGGTCGATCGAGGCCGGCGCCCAGGCCATCACCGACCTGATCAATGCCGAACCGCACCCCGATGTGCTGGTGGTCCACGCCCCGGACCTCAACTCCTATGTGAAGCTGTTCAAGAAAGCCCAGGAGAAAGGCATCTACGTGGTGCTCATCGACAATCCGGCGAATTTCGCCGCCGATGCCTTCATCGGTTCCGACTGGGACCGTCTCGGTCAGCTTGAGGCGGAAGCCGCCGTCAAGGCCTGCGGTGACAATTCATCGAAACAGATCGGCCTGGTCCAGGGCGACCAGGTGAATGCCTCGAGCCTTTACCAATATGCCGGTATTATGAAAGTTCTTGCCAAGTACCCCGATTTCAAGGTGGTGGCCAAGCCCGACTCGAACTGGGATGCAACGACGGCACGCAATGTCGCCACCACCATGCTGCAGCAGAACCCCGGCATCTGCGCCATCATCGACTTCTGGGATGGCAATGCCACCGGCACCTCGGCGGCTATCCGCGATGCCGGCAAGGAAGGCAAGATCGCCCTGATCACCACCGGCGGCGGCGAAAAGACCGCCGATTGCGACAAGCTGAACTCCGGCGAATATACCGCGGTGGTAATGACCGAGTTGCACAAGCAATCGGGCGACATGAACGCCATCATCAAGTTCCTGCTGCAATCGGGCCAGCCGGCGGGCACCTCCAAGACCTACATCTACACGCTGGAGAAAGCCTACACCAAGGCCGACCTCAAGCCGGACACTTGCTGGGACGTGAAAGCGCTGCAGGCGGCGAAGTAATCGAGAATGACCCTTCTCCCGTTCGCAACGCGAATGGGAGGGGGTGCCCGACAGGGCGGATGAGGGCTCTTCAGTCCAGCCAGCGCTATTGTTATTTTTGGAATTCCCCATGCCCTCCCGCGAAACCCTGCAGCGCTGGCGCTATAATCTCATTCCCGATCACCTGATCGGTGAGCTGCTCAGCAAGCGCTGGGCCGACAATGCCATTCCGTTTCTGGCCATGGTGGTGACGGTCATCGGTTTCGGCACTGCCATTCCCGGATTTTTCAAACCCAATGCGCTGGTTGAATCAACACGCCAGCTTGGTGAATTCTCGATTGTCGTCACCGGCCTGACCGTGGTCATGCTGGCTGGCGGCATCGATCTGTCGGTGAGTTCGATTTTTGCACTGGCCACCTTCGCGTCGGTGTCGGGCCTGTTCATCTTCGGCCTGCCGGTGTGGGCGTGCTGCCTGCTGGCGATTGCCACCGGTGCCGCCTTCGGCGCCGTCAACGGCTATCTCATCGGCTACATGCGGCTTAGGGCCTTTCTCACCACACTGGTGACACTGGTCATCGGCCGCTCCCTCTATGACATTCTCATCATCAATTTCGCGGCCCAGGTGCAGCAATCCGACATCACCTCCGCGACCTGGGATTTCATCGGCGACGGCAAGGTCTTGGGCGTATCGATCAGTGTACTGACGGCCGTCGTCATCGCCATCATCGCCCATGTGGCATTGACCAGATCAAGGCCCGGCTGGCACATCCTGGCGGTCGGCGGCTCGCGGCGCTCGGCGCATAATTCCGGCATCAGGGTGCGCGAGACGGTGTTCATGTCCTATGTGATCTCCGGCATCTGTTCGGGGCTGGCGGGCTTTCTTATCGCCTGCCGCTTGAGCGGGGCGGGGCCGGGCACCGGACTCAATCTCGAAATTCTCGCCATCACCGCGGCGGTGGTTGGCGGCAATAGTCTGGGCGGCGGGCGCGGCTCGGTCGCCAAAGCAATCATGGGCGCCATCATCGTGCTGGTGATGAACAATGGGCTGATCCGTTTGGGCTACGGCACCGGCACAAATCAAATGGTGCTGGGCCTGATGCTGGCCGCCGCCGTGACGCTTGACATCCGCTGGCTGAAAAACCGCCACAAGGTGCTGGACGAAGTCTATGTGGCGCCAATCTATCACCGCATGGGCGAGACGCAATCGGCGGAGCCTCACTCAGGTTCTCCCTATGCCTTGAACAACCGCATCGCCCAGACAGAATATATCGGGCTTGGCGAGTTGGAAGGCCCCGAGGATGTGATCCTCGACCGCGACGACCATCTCTATTGCGGCACGCGCCATGGCGAGATCGTCCGTTTCTTCGCGCCCGATTACCAGCGCTCCGAAGTCTTCGCCCATACCGGCGGTTTTCCACTGGGGCTGGCCTTCGACAGGGCGGGGACATTGCTCTCCTGCGTCGGCGCCATGGGGCTCTATGGCATTTCGAAATCGGGCGAAGTGAAGCAGCTGTCCGCCGAGACCAGCCGCTCCTATACATCGATCGTCGATGACGCACGGCTCAGGGATCCCAATGATCTCGACGTTGGGCCGGACGGAAAAATTTACTTCACCGACTCGACGACGCGTTATGACGCCCATGACTGGGCCATCGATTCGATAGAAAGCCGCCCCACCGGGCGCCTGCTCGTCCATGATCCGAAGACCGGCGAGACGAAAACTTTACTTGACAACTACCGCTATGCCAATGGTGTGTGCATGGCGCACGATGGCCAATCGCTGTTCTTCGCCGAAAGCTGGGCCTGCCGCGTGCACCGCTACTGGATCGAGGGGCCGAAGGCCGGCACGGCGGAATGCGTCATCAAGGACATGCCGGGCTATCCCGACAACATCAACCGGGCGTCTGACGGCAATTACTGGATGGCCTGGCTTGGCATGCGTACACCGAGTTTCGACTTGGCGCTGCGCCATCCCGGATTCAGGAAGCGCATGACCAGCCGCCTGCCGCAGGACGAATGGCTGTTCCCCAACATCAACACCGGCGGCGTGGTGAAGTTTGACGAGACCGGAGTGATCATCGAAACGCTGGGCGACATGACCGGCCAGAGCCACCCGATGGTCACCTCGATGCGCGAGCACAAAGGCTATCTCTATGTCGGCGGCATCCTCAACAACCGCATCGGCCGCTACAAAATCCCCGGCGCCGATCCGGCATGGACCGGACCCGCATCCTATTGGGGGCCGGCGGCATGATCCTCGATCCTCTCCTCGATCTGTTCCGCGGGCGCGCCGTCACCATTCCGCCGATGGACGGGGCGCTCCGGCCCAACACGCTGCTTGAAGAGTCAACTTTGTTGCGTGAGGCCGAGGCGCCGGATTCGCTGGTCACCGCGAAAGGCGAGGTGCTGTTCGCCAGCGGCAAGGACATCCGCAGACTGACGGATGGCGCGACCATTGTCAGCTTTAGCGAAACAATCACCGCGCTGGCGGCAAATGAAGACGGCACACTCGCGGCTGGACTTGAGTCCGGTCGGGTCGAGGCCGGCGGCAAGAGCCTCGATGGCTTCAAATGTCCGGTGGCGCTGGCCTTCGGCGGTCCGGACGATCTCTATGTCTGCAACGGATCGGAAAACTTTGCGCCTTCCGCCTGGGCCGCCGATCTGATGAATGGCAACAGCAGTGGGTCCGTGTGGCGCGTCAATCTCAAGAGCGGCGAGCGCTCTTGTATGGCCCGCAATCTCGCCTTTCCCTATGGCGTCGCCGTCGACACCGGCAAGAGGCGGCTGATCGTATCGGAAAGCTGGCGCCATCGGGTGATCGCCATTCCGCTTGACGGCGGAAACCCGGTGGAGCTTTTGGGCAAACTTCCCGGCTACCCGGCGCGCATCGTGGCGTCACCATCGGGCTATGTGCTGCCGCTGTTTGCGCCGCGCAACCGGCTCATCGAATTCGTTCTGATCGAGAAGGATTACCGCGAAGCCATGATGCGCGAGATCGACCCGCGTTACTGGATAGCACCATCGCTCTCCGCGGCGCGGAGTTTCCTCGAGCCGCTGCAGAACGGCGGGGTGCGCAGCATGGGCATCCACAAGCCGTGGTCGCCATCACGCTCCTGCGGCCTCGTCGTTGAACTCGATACGGCACTTCAGCCACTCGCCAGCTATCACAGCCGCGCCAATGGCACGCGTCACGGCATCACCAGCGCCATCATGCATGATGGCGCCATTATCGCCGCATCGAAGGGCAGCGGCGCCATACTGCGGATTATGCCATGACTTCCATCATCGAGACTTCCATCATCGAAATGCGCCAGATCACCAAGGCCTATCGCGGCGTGCCCGCCGTCAAGGACGTCGATTTCACGCTCGAGAAAGGCGAAATCCACGCGCTGCTCGGCGAGAATGGTGCTGGGAAATCGACACTGACCAAAGTCATGGCCGGTGTGGTGGAGGCCACCTCCGGCGCGATGATCTATCGCGGCAAGAAGGTCGCCTATGCCTCGCCCTTCGAGGCGTTGAGCGACGGCATCGCCATGGTGTTCCAGGAAACCAGTCTGGTGCCGTCGATGACCGTGGCCCAGAACATCTATCTCGGCGAGGAGAAATTCCTCAACCGCCTGCGCGGCATCTATATCGCCGCCCAGCAGTTCCTTCAGTCGCTGAACTTTACCGTGGACCCCGCGGCAACGGTCGCCTCCCTGGGTGCCGCCAAGCGCCAGATGGTGGAGATTGCCCGCGCCGTGCACCACAAGGCCGATGTCATCATCTTCGATGAGCCCACCGCCACGCTGACGCCCGAAGAGAAGCGTCACTTCTTTGCGCTGATGCAGCGGCTGAAATCGTCTGGCGTTTCGGTGATCTTCATCAGCCACGCCATCGAAGAAGCTCTGACCCATGCCGACCGCATCTCCATCCTGCGCGATGGCGAGCTGGTGGCGAGTGGTGACGCGAAGGACTACGACCGCGACAAGGTGGTGCGCACCATGGTGGGCCGCAGCCTCACTAACGAAATCTACAACCGCAAGCGCACGGCGGACAACGTCAGGAAGCGGGGCAAGCAGGTGCTGTCGGTGCGCGATATTTCCATGGGCAACATGGTGCGCAACAATTCCTTCTCGATCTTCGAGGGCCAGATCACCGG